>DATAOG010000287.1:0-2385 GCA_036265855.1 Geminicoccaceae bacterium
GAGGTCGCGGCTGCGGCGAAGCCCTTGATCAGGATCGCGCCCTACCGGCACCTCGACGTCGCGCTGATCCAGACCCGGTTGCCGAGCGTCAAGGAGAGCGTGCTCGACAAGACCGTGGCGATCACCGCCGACCGGGTGCGGGCGACTGGCGGGCGGCTGCTCAGCGAGGCGCGCTCGGCCCATGAGACGGCGGCGCTCGCCGAGCGCATCCGGCAGAGCAACGGCGACCTGCTGCTGATCGCCGGCGCCTCGGCGATCACCGACCGCAAGGACGTGCTGCCGGCCGCGATCGAGGCCGCAGGCGGCGTGGTCGAGCATTTCGGCATGCCGGTCGACCCGGGCAACCTGTTGCTGCTGGCGCGGATCGGCGAGCGCCGGGTGCTGGGGCTGCCGGGCTGCTGCCGCTCGCCCAAGCCGAACGGCTTCGACTGGGTCCTGCAGCGGATCGCGGCTGGCATCGAGGTGAGCCCGCGCGACATCATGGGCATGGGCGTCGGCGGCCTCTTGATGGAGATCCCGACCCGGCCGCAGCCGCGGGACGCCAAGCCCGCGAAGCCCGGCCGGATCGCGGCGCTGGTGCTGGCCGCCGGCCAGTCGCGGCGCATGGGCGAGCGCAACAAGCTGCTCGCCGAGGTCGACGGCCGGGCGATGGTGACCCACATCCTCGACGCGCTGCTCGGCTCGCGGGCGGCGCCGGTGATCGTGGTCACCGGGCATCAGGCGGAGCGCGTGCGCGCGGCGCTGGGCGAGCGGCCGGTGCACCTGGTCGCCAACCCCGACTACGCCGAGGGGCTCAGCACCTCGCTCAAGGCCGGCCTTGCCGCTCTGCCCGACGACGTCGAGGGCGTGCTGGTCGGGCTCGGCGACATGCCGCGCATCCGCAGCGCCCAGATCGACCGGCTGATCGCCGCCTTCAACCCGCTCGAAGGCCGCGCGATCGTCGTCCCGACCGTGCGCGGCAAGCGCGGCAACCCGGTCCTGTTCGCGACCCGCTTCGTGCCCGAGATGCGCCAGATCACGGGCGACGTCGGCGCCCGCCACCTGATCGGCGAGCACGACGACGAGGTGGTCGAGATCGAGATGGAGGATGACGCGCCCTTGCTCGACATCGACACGCCGGAGGCGCTCGCGGCGCTGCTCGAGACCGCGCCATGAGCCTGGACGTGGCCGGCATCCGGGCCGAGTTTCCGATCTTCGCGCACCGTCCCGCCGACTTTCACTATCTGGACAGCGCCGCGACCGGCCAGATCTGCCGGCCGGCGGCCGAGGCGCTGTGGAAATTCGAGACCCGGAGCCGGGCCAACGTCAAGCGCAGCATCTACCCGCTCGCCGAGGCCGCGACGGTCGCCTTCGACGACGCGCGCGCGTCGCTCGCGGCCTACCTCGGGATCACCGATCCGGACGAGGTGATCATCACGAGCGGCACGACGCTCGGCCTCAACCTGTTCGCCCACGCCTTCGGCGCCGGGCTCGGCGAGGGCGACGAGATCGTGCTCAGCGAGCTCGAGCACCACAGCAACATCGTCCCCTGGCAGCTGCTGCGTGCCCGCCGGGGCGTCAGGCTGAAAGTCCTGCCGGTGACCGAGGAGGGCCAGCTCGATCTCGACCGGCTCGAGGAGGTGGTGAGCGACCGCTGCCGGCTGATCGCGGTCACCCACGTCTCGAACGTCACCGGGGCGATCACCGAGGTGCCGCGGCTGGTCGAAGCGGCGCGCGCGGTCGGCGCCCGGGTCCTGCTCGACGGCGCCCAGCGCGCGCCCCACGGGCCCCTCGATCTGGAGGCGCTCGGGATCGATGCCTACGCCTTCTCCGGCCACAAGATGTTCGGTCCGACCGGAGGGGGCGCGCTCTGGGTCCGGCGCGAGCTGCTCGAGGAGCTGCCGCCGTTCCTGGGCGGCGGCGAGATGATCCATCGGGTGACCTTTGCCGAGACGACGTTCGCGAAGCCGCCGCACCGCTTCGAGGCCGGCACGCCGCCGATCGGACCCGCGATCGGCATGGCGGCAGCCGCCCGCTGGCTTTCCGGGCTCGACTGGCAGGCGGGCGCCCGTCACGAGCTGCGCCTGACCGAGCGGATCCTGGACGGCCTGGGGCGGCTGCCCGGCATCCGCATTCTGGGCCCGACCGGCCTCCAGGGTCGGATCGGCGTGGTCTCGTTCGAGGCCGAGGGTGCTCATGCCCACGATCTCTGCCATCTGCTCGGCGCCAGGGGCGTCTGCCTGCGCGGCGGCCACCACTGCGCCCAGCCGCTTATGGAGCGCTTCGGGCTCACCGCGACCGCGCGCGCGAGCCTCGCCCCCTACAACGACGATGCCGACGTCGACGCGCTGCTCGACGGTCTCGACGAGGCGCTGACGCTGCTCCGATGACCGACCGGCTCTACCA
>DATAOG010000288.1:0-2362 GCA_036265855.1 Geminicoccaceae bacterium
CTGTGTCCATCCGCGCTCTCGCAGTAATGCCTCGATCAACTGTCCAGGCGTCCTGTGCTCAGTCATCCTTTTCCTCCCAGGGCCGGCACAGCCTCAAAATAGCGAACTTGCGCAAAAATGCAAGTCGCCGATGTGGAGGCGTCGGCTAAGTGCTCTCAGTCACGGCGCGTCGAGGGCGCGGCAGTCCTCGAGGCGCCAGCCGATCGTGATCCTGGCGCCGGGCTCGAGCGCGAGCCGGTCGCCGGCGTTGGGCAGCTTGATGATGAACTCGTCGGAGCCGCAGGCGCGGACCCGCAGGCGCCTGTGGTCGCCGTGGTAGATCAGCTCCTCGACCTTGGCCTCGAACCGGTTCGGGCAGGTCTCCAGGGCGGGATCGATCAGCACCCGCTCCGGGCGCAGCGACAGCGTCGAGCGGCCGCCGGCGCTTTTCACCGCGATCGCGAGCGCCCTGACCTCGCCGCCCTCGACCTCGACCACGCAGATCCGGCCGTTGACCGCGGTGACCCTGCCGACCAGCCGGTTGCTCTCGCCGACGAACTGGGCGACGAACGCGCTCTCCGGCCGCTCGTAGAGATCGGCCGGGCTCGCCAGCTGCCGCACGACGCCGTCGTGGAACACCGCGATCCGGTCCGACATGGTCAGCGCCTCGCTCTGGTCGTGGGTCACGTAGACCACGGTCACGCCCAGGTGCTCGTGAAGGTGCTTGATCTCGTACTGCATCTGCTCGCGCAGCTGCTTGTCGAGCGCGCCGAGCGGCTCGTCCATCAGCACGAGCTTGGGCTCGAAGACCAGCGCCCGGGCGACCGCGACCCGCTGCTGCTGGCCGCCCGAGAGCTGGGCCGGCCGCCGGTTGCCGAAGGCGCCGAGCTGGACCATGTCGAGCACCCGGCGCACCCGGTCCTCGATCTCGGCCCTCGGCCGCCTGCGCACCGCGAGCGGGAACGCCAGGTTCTCGCCCACGGTCATGTGCGGGAACAGCGCGTAGTTCTGGAACACCATGCCGATCTGCCGCCGGTACGGCGGCACGTGGTCGATCGGCTCGCCGTCCAGGGTGATCCGCCCATGCGTCGCGGTCTCGAAGCCCGCGAGCAGCATCAGGCAGGTGGTCTTGCCCGAGCCGGAGGGCCCGAGCAGGGTCAGGAACTCGCCGCGCGCGACCTCCAGGTTCAGGTTCTTGATGACCAGGTTCTCGCCGTCGTAGCTCTTCTGCACGTCCTCGAAGCGGACGTACGCCTCGTTTCGCACCCGGCGGCCTCCAACGCTCCCGCAGCGCCGCCGGCTGGCTCGCGGCGACGCTCGCCCTCGCGCGGTCAGGCTAGCCGAACTCGCCACGCTCGGCAAACCGGCGCAGGCTCAATCCGGCTGCTCCTCGATCTCGCGGCGATCTGCCGCTCCGCGACCGTTTCCGGCGGGCCCTGGCGATCGGTCGCGCTTTCAGAGCCTCGCGACCGGCCGTCGTCCGGCCCCTTGAGCCCGGCGAGCCGGCGCCGGGCACCCTGCGGAACCAGTTCCGGGCCGCCGATCGAAAGTAAATCGAGATGCCGCCATTTAACCTTAACCCCCGTTTACTTAAAGAAACCTTGATGATGGTCAGGATTTCTGCTAATTTGTGAGAGATCTTCGAGGAAGGGAGACAGTCCGTGCAGCCAACCGCCAGAGTTGCCCGGGGCGAGGACCGGACCGGAGCCGGCGCCTCGAGCTTCACCGCGGCCGATCTGGCCTGGGAGCGCTGCCAGGAGCGGGCCGCCCTCGCCTATCGCGCCGGCGACGTGCTGACCGCGAGCCGCCTGTGGGCGGAAGCGCTCGAGATCGCGACCGGGCATTTCGGCCGCGGCGACCCCAGGCTCGCGACCAGCCTGACCAACCAGGCCCTGGTCATGCGTCGCCGCCGCCACGACTACGAGGCCGGTCGCCTGTTCGAGGACGCCTGCGCGGTCTGGGCGGACAGCTGGCGCTGGATTCTGCTGATGACGCCCGATCACCCGGCGATCCTGCGCCGCACCGCCGACAGCGACCAGCTCGCGATCTACGATCCCGGCGCGCGCGCCTGCTTCACCGCGCTGGCCGAGCGCGGCCGGGCCGCGACCGAGCGGCTCGAGCGCAGCGACGAGCTGCCCAAGGAGGGCCTGATCGACTGGCTCGCGCTCAAGCCCAAGCGCCTGTCGGACCTGCGCAAGCTGCTCGCGGCCGTGCTGCTGATCGCCCCCGACCCGCACGGCTGAGCCTCCCGACCGCCTCGCCCTCGGCCATCCGAACGCGCGCAGCCGGCGATCACCGCCGGCTGTCGATCTCGTGATCAGGCGGCATTTGGCATTGCCGCCGCGCGTATGAGTTCGTGGCCGGGCTCTGCAAGGACCTGGAC
>DATAOG010000289.1:0-3256 GCA_036265855.1 Geminicoccaceae bacterium
CGCGCCAGCCGACGGCGCTCCGGTTGACGAGCCCGTGGATCTAGGCAGCCTTCGGGTGGCGGTCAGCGAGGACCTGGGCTTCGCACCGGTCGATCACGGCATCCGGCGGACCTTCCGAGCCGCGGTCGCGCATTTCCGCCGCGTCTTCGCCAGGGCCGACGATTGCGACCCGCCGCTCGATGACAGTGCGCACGAGGTGTTCGAGGTCACCCGTGCGGTCAGCTTCGTCGCCGCCCATGGCGCCACCTACCGCGAGCGGCCGGAGGTGCTCGGCCCCAACATCCGCGCCAACGTCGAGCAGGGCCTGGCGATGAGCCTCGAGGACGTGGCGCGTGCGATGCGCCGGCACACCGAGCTGTACCGTGCTTTCCTCGACTTCATGGCGGGCTACGACGCGCTGATCTGCCCGGCCCTGGCGGTGCCGCCGTTCCCGCATCGGGAGCTCTACGTCGCAAAGATCAACGGCCAGAAGCTCCGCACCTACTTCCACTGGCTGGCGCTGCCCTACGGCCTGACGCTGACCGCCAGCCCGGTCGCCTGCATCCCTTGCGGCCGCGATCCCACCGGCATGCCGTTTGGCATCCAGGTCTGCGGCCGGCGCTTCGGCGATCGCCGGACGCTCAGGATCGCAGCGGCCCTGGAGCGCTATCTCCAGACCATCCCGGAGCTCACGCGCCCAATCCCTGATCTCGCCGCGCTTGCCGGGTAGCGCCTCTCAGGACGAGCGGCCGGGCATGAAGGCCTCGATCTCCTTGAACGAGGCGCACCGGCTCGTGAAGCTGAAGCTGCCCTGCGCCTTCACCTCGCGGGCGGCGTCCAGGAAGGCGCCGAGCGCGATCCGCGCGAGCGCCGAGCCGACGCTGATCCGGCGGACGCCGGCGGCCGCGAGCTGCTCGACCGTGAGCGGCGTCGGACCGAGGCCCCCGATCATGTTGACCGGCTTCTCGAGCGCGCTGCAGATCCTCCGGATCGGCTCGAACTCGCTCGGGCCCGGCGCATAGAGCACATCCGCGCCGGCCGCCTCGAAGGCCTGCAGACGCGAGATCGTGTCGTCGAGATCCGGCCGGCCGTGCAGGAAGTTCTCGGCCCGCGCCGTCAGCGTGAACCGGAACGGCAGCGCGCGCGCCGCCTCGACCGCGGCCGCGACCCGCTCGACCGCCTGCGCGAATTCGTAGATCGGGCGGTCGGGATTGCCGGTCGCATCCTCGATCGAGCAGCCGGCCAGGCCTGTCTCGGCCGCGAGCCTCACGGTCTCCGCCACGGTCTCGGGAGCGTCGCCAAAGCCGTTCTCCAGATCCGCCGAGACCGGCAGCGGCGTCGCTTCGACGATCGCTCTCGCGTGCGCCAGCGCCTCGTCGCGCGTCATCGCGCCCTCGCGCCGGCCGAGGCCGAAGGCGCAGCCGGCGCTGGTCGTGGCCAGCGCCTGGAAGCCGAGCCCGGCCAGAATGCGCGCGGTGCCGACGTCGTAGGGATTGGGGATCACGAAGGCGCCCGGGCCCTCGTGCAATGCCCGAAAAGCGTTCGCCTTCTCGACCTGACTCACCGTCATCGTCTCCTCCGAGCGCGGCTGGCGCGCACTTTGACCCGTCCCGATTCGCCGCTAGTCTGACCGCGCGCCGCGGCGCTGAAAAGCAGGGAGACTTGGCATGGCACGGATCCGCGACATCCGCCTGATTCCGCTCGCCTACCGGATGCCGGACCTGCGCGCCTACGGCATGGCGCGAGCCCTGATCACCGAGCGCGGCAGCAGCCTCGTCGAGGTCGAGACCGAGGACGGCGTGGTCGGGATCGGCGAGGCCTGGGGCCCGGCCAGGGCGACCGCCGGCTATCTCGACCTGATCAAACCCGCCTACATCGGCCGCGAGCTGTTCGACCGCGAGCGGATCTGGAACGAGCTGATCAGCCGCCGCTATCACCTGGGGCTGCAGAACCAGATGACCGCCTGCGCCTCCGGCATCAACATCGCGATCTATGACGCGCTGGGCAAGACGCTGGGCCTGCCGGTCTGCAAGCTTCTGGGCGGCCTCGGGCGCGACCGGGTCCCGGTCTACGCCTCTGATGGCTATCTGACCGGCGATCCCAAGAATCAGCTCCCGGCCCAGCTCGAGCGGATCGCGGACCAGGCTTTTCCGGGCGCCAAGTTCAAGATCGGCATCAATCCCAAGTCCGACGAGGAACGGGTCCGGCTTGCCCGCGACATCCTGGGCGAGGATGCGCTGCTGCTGGTCGACGTCAACGGCAACTATACGGTCGACCAGGCGCTCGAGAGCATGCGGAGGATTGCGCCCTACGGCATCCATTTCTACGAGGAGCCGCTGCCGCCCCAGGATTTCCGCGGCTACGAGCTGCTCGCCGCGCGGGCGCCGATCCCGATCGCAACCGGCGAGGCGCTGTACACGATCTGGGACTTCAACCGCCTGATCGCGGCGCGCGCGGTCGACGTCGTGCAGCCCGACGTGACGCTCTGCGGCGGCCTGGACGAGGCCAAGGCGATCGCGCTGCTCTGCCGGCTCAACAACGTCCGCTTCTCGCCGCACGTCTGGGGCACCGGCGTCGGGCTCGCGGCCGCGGTCCACCTGGTCGCCGCACTGCCCGACTACCCGCACACCGACCACATCCCGGCTCCGACGCTGGTCGAGTACGACGTCGGCGACAACCCGTTGCGCGACCAGGTCCTGACCCGGCCGCTCCGCCCGGTCAACGGCCGGATCCCGGTGCCTGAGGCCCCCGGGCTCGGCATCGATCTCGACCGCGACGCGCTCCAACGCTTCCGGGTCGACTGATGGCGCCCGCGGCGCCGGCGTTGGCGCGGGACGTCGTTTTTGCTAGCCTGCTCGCGAGGCCACAGGAACCATGCTGGATACGCTCAAGCTGACCAAGCGTCTGGAAGGTGCCGGCCTGGAGCGGCAGGTCGCCGAGGCCATGGCCGAGGCGTTCGCCGAAAGCACGACCGAGACGGTCGCGACCAAGGACGACCTTCGGCACGAAGCAGCGGCACTGCGCAGCGAGATCCATGCGTTGGGTTCGGAGCTTAGGACCGAGATGCAGGCGCTGAGCTCGGAACTCAGGACCGAGATGGCGGCACTGGGATCAGAACTCAGGACCGAGATGACGTCGCTCGGCTCCGAACTCAGGACCGAGATGGCGACGCTGGGGTCGCAGCTCAGGACCGAGATGCAGACCTTTCGTTGGCAGGTGATCGCAGCCGTCGCGCTCCTGCTGCTGGTGCATCTGAGCGCCGTCTGGGGCATCGTCG
>DATAOG010000290.1:0-7347 GCA_036265855.1 Geminicoccaceae bacterium
TCCAGCCCTGAGATGGGCGGCATTCGCTTCGAAGAGAACGGCCGGGTGACCGTGATCACCGGCACCCTCGACTATGGCCAGGGCCACGCCTCGCCATTCGCCCAGGTGCTGGCCGAGCGGCTCGACGTGCCGTTCGAGCTGATCGACCTCGTCCAGGGTGACAGCGACGAGCTGCTCACGGGTGGCGGGACCGGCGGCTCGCGCTCGATCATGTCGAGCGGCAAGGCAATCGTCGAGGCGTCCGCCGAGGTCATCGCGAAGGGCCGCCGGCTTGCCGGCCATTTTCTCGAGGCCGCCGTCGCCGACATCACGTTCGAATCCGGGAAATTCCGGATCGCCGGCACCGACCGGGTCATGGGGCTGCTGGAACTCGCAGCCAGCGCGCGCTCGGCTTCGGACTTGCCCCCGGATCTGCCGGGAAGCCTCGATACCGCCCTCGTAGCCGATGGCCCGCCGTCCGCTTTTCCGAATGGCTGCCACGTCGCCGAGGTCGAGATCGATCCGGAGACCGGCACGATCGACCTCGTGCGCTACACCGCGGTGGACGACTTCGGCAACCTCGTCAACCCGATGCTGGCCGAAGGCCAGGTCCACGGTGGGGTCGCCCAGGGCATCGGCCAGGCACTCATGGAGCGAGCGGTCTACGACCCCTCGGGCCAGTTGCTCACAGGCTCTTTCATGGACTACGCGCTGCCGCGCGCGGACGGTGTACCGCCGATCGAGGTGGGCTTTCATCCGGTGCCCGCGAAGAGCAATCCCTTAGGTGTCAAAGGCTGCGGCGAGGCAGGCGTGACCGGTGCGCTGCCCGCCGTCATGAACGCGGTCGTCGACGCACTCTCCGCCCGCGGCATCAATCACCTCGACATGCCCGCGACGCCTGAAAAAATCTGGTCCGCGCTCCGGGCGGCCGCGGAATGAATTCTGATAGAAAGGCGTCGAGCGGCCTGCGACCATACCGTCTAAATTCGAGGCGGATTTACGGCTTGCCGACGCGGAGCGTGAAGGGCACGTGGCCGCCTTCGGAATCGACGATGTAGATCTTGACCTTGGGCAGGATCCGCTCCATCGCCTCGAGATACAGCCGCGAGCGGGTGATCTCGGGCGCCTTCTGGTACTCCTTGAGCAGCGCAAGGAAGCGGTCGGTGTTGCCGATCGCCTCGGCGATCTGCTGCTGCCGATAGGCTTTGCCCTCGCGGACCACGGCATCCGCCTCGCCGCGCGCCTTCGGAATGAGGTTGTTGGCGTACATCCGCGCCTCGTTCCGGCTCTTCTCGCGATCGGCCATCGCGTCGGTCACCTCCTGGAAGGCGGTGGCGACCGAAGGGTCGAGGGTGATCGTCATGATGTTCGAGGAGGTCAGCTGGATCCCGCTCTGATAATGGTCCAGCATCGCCTGGGTCTCGGTCTTGACCTTCTCCTGGAGCGCCAGCCGGCCGGTGGTCAGAAGGTCGTCGACGCCCATGCCGATCGCGGTCTCGGTGAGCACCGTCTCGGCCAGATTGCCGATCAGATCCTGCGGGTCCTCGATCCGGAACAGGAAGTCCCCGGGACTGCGGATCACATACTGGAGCACGAGCGCCACGCTCAACAGATTGGTGTCGCCGGTCATCAGCGGCATGCCGACGACCGCGGTCTGCTCGCGCTCGGGCAGCTCGAAGCCGACCCCGGTCTTCATCACGCTCTTGGTCCGGACCACGTCGACCCGGTCGACCGGCCAGGGCAGCCGATAGTGCATTCCGGGGCCGACTCGTACCTCGAGCGCGCCGAACCGGCGTACCACCGCCTGCTGGTCGGTATCGACGAGATAGAACCCGCTGCCGAGCCAGAGCGCGACCAGCAACAGCACCAGGAGGCCGAGAGCGCGGGACAGCTGGCGTGCCGATGGCCGCCAGCCCCCGGGCCCGTCGCGGCGCTCGGCGCGTGCGGCCTCCTGAGCCAGGCTCACCGCTGTACCTCCGGCGGCTTGGCACCGTCGGCGGCGACGTTGTCGCGCGGCGCCCCCGGCCGGCCCGGGCCGTTGCGCTCGTTGGCCGCGCGGCTGGCCTGCAGGATCTGGAGTAGCTCGGAGTCGGCCGGCAGAAACAGCGTCGTCCGGTCGTCGAGCACGGTCTCGTAGGTCTGGAGCGTGCGCAGGAACTTGTAGAAGGGTGCATCCTGGCCGAACGCGTCGGCGTAAATCCGCATCGCCTCGGCATCGCCCTCGGCCCGCAGCCGCGCGGCTTCCTTGTACGCGCCGGCCGCAATCCTGGTCTTCTCCGCCTCCGCCTCGGCGATCATCCGGCTCGAGTCGCGCTCACCCTCGGAGCGGTATTGTTTGGCGATCTTGCCGCGCTCCGCCTTCATGCGCTCGAACACGCTCTGCTGGTTCTGTCCCGGCAGGGACAGCTGGCGGACGGCGACGTTCACGACCTCGATGCCATAGGTCGGGAGCGCGTAGGCCTCGACCGCGCTCCGCACGTCGGCGATCAGGCTCTGGAACCGGCTCGCCTGGTCGCCGGAGGACACCAGCGCGGCGAACGAATAATTGCCGAGCGCGGCGCCGAGCTCGGCGAGCACGATATCGGCGAGCTGGACCTCGGCATTGCCCCGGGTCGCAAGCGTCGCAAGGAACCGCTCGGGATCGGCGATCCGCCAGATCGCGAGGCTCCGGATCACGACGTTCTTCTTGTCCTCGGTCAGGTACTCGGCCTCGGCGGGCTTGGAGTAGAGGAGGCGTCGGTCGACCGGGACCACGCGCTCGAACGGCAGCTTCAGGTGAAGGCCCGGCTGCTCGATCACGCGCACGACCCGGCCGAAGCGCGTGATCACGCCGGATTCGGTAATGTCGGTCGTGAACAGGCTCGCCCAAGCCACCCAGAGCGCGCTCGCGCCGAGCACGACCAGCAGCGCCGCCCGCGGCCTGGGGAAGCCCGCTGGCCCGGCGGCGGGCATCATTTCCGGGCCCCGCCGAACGGCTCGAGGAGCCACAGATCGAGATCCTTCAGCTCATTCGCGCCGGGGCGGACGAACTTCTGCGCCCCGGGCAGCACGGCCTCGACGGTCTCGAGCTGGAGTCGGAAACGGGTCAGCTCCGGCGCCCGCTGGTAGGCGTCGACCTTGAGGTCGAAGGCGGCGGCGTCGCCTTCGGCGTGGCGCACGCGCTCGTCCTCGAAAGCCTTGGCCTCTTCAACCTTGGCGGCGGCCTCGCCCTCGGACTGATTGACCTTCTCGACCGCGAAGGTCTCTGCCCGGTTGATTGTGCGCAGCTTGTCCTCCTGGGCGCTCGCGACGTCGCGGAAGGCGTCGTGAACCTCGGCCGGCGGGTGCACGTAAAGGAGGCCCACCGAGAGCAGCTCGATCCCGGAACCATAGCCGTCGAGCCGCGCCTGCACGCCCCGTTGCACCCGCTGCTCGATCGCGCCGCGGTCGGTGGTGTAGATGGCATCGATGCTGCCGGTGGCGACCACGCCGCGCAGCGCCGCCAACGTCAGGCTGCGTACCAGGGCCTCGGGCTCGGCCATCCGGTAGGCAAACGCGACCGGGTCCCTGACCTGGTACTGCACGCTGAAGCGGATGTCGATGAAGTTGCCATCGCCGGTCAGGAGGAACGATTCTTCCGGCACGCTCTGCTTCTCGAACCAGAAACCGGTCGACTGGATCGCGTTCGGCGTCGGGTTAGAAGGCCCGCCGACGGTGAGCAGGTCGCGGGCCAGCGTCCGGGCGCCGAGGTCGGCGGCCGCGCTCCGGAACCCGAACTCGGCCCGGCGCACCGGATCGGTCGGCACGATCCGATGACTCTCGAAAGGCCAGGGCAGCCGGTAGTGCAGGCCTGGCATCAGATCCGGCGCCGTGACCCGGCCGAAGCGTAGCTTGATCCCGACCTCGCCCGGCTGCACGCTGAACAGGCCGCTGCCAAAATACAGCAGCACCAGAGCCGCGAGCGCGGCGAGGCTGAGCCGTGCGACGGTCACACCCATGGCGGACAGGTCGGCCGCCCACGCGCGGGGCCAGAGCCACTCGCCCCGGAGCAGGCGGAGGGCGTTCAACACCACCAGCAGCGAGGCCCCGACATCGGCGGCAATCGCGCCCCAGAGCGTGGCGTAGCCACCAAACGTCAACGCCACGAACAGCACTTTGATGCTGAGGGAGAAGGCGACGTTCTCGCGGATGACGGCGAGGGTGCGGCGCGAGTGGTCGATCAGCCAGGGCAGCTTCGCAAGATCGTCGGTCATGAGCGCGATGTCGGCGGTCTCGATCGCCGCATCGCTGCCGGCTGCGGCCATCGCGATGCCGAAGCTTGCCCGCGCCATCGCCGGCGCGTCATTGACGCCATCGCCAACCATGCCGACGGATTGGTACCTGGAGACCAGTTCCCCGACCGCTCCGACCTTGTCCTCTGGCAAGAGCTCGGCATGGACCTCGTCGATGCCGAGTTCGCGCGCGATCGTCTCGGCGGTCGTCCGGTTGTCGCCGGTCAGCATGATCAGGTGCCCGACGCCACGCGCCCGCAGCGCCCGGATCACGCCCGCGGCCTCCGGCCGCACCGTGTCGGCGATCGCGATCAGGCCGCAGACCTGCCGCTCGTTGCCGATCACGACGACCGTCTGGCCGGCCTGCTCGAGCGCCGCCGCGCGCTCGGCAACCGCCGCGCTCGCCTCCTGGCCGCGTTCCATAAGGTAGCGGTGCGAGCCGAGCCAGAAGGTGTCACCCCGGAACCGGCCGACGACCCCCTTGCCCGGGAGCACCTGGACCCCCTCCGCCGGCACGATCTCGATGCCACGCCACGCCCCGTGCTCGACGATCGCCTTGGCGAGCGGATGGCTGCTCCGGGATTCGAGGGCGGTGGCGCATTCGACGAGCTCCTGCTCGCTGCGCCCGTCGAAGGGAACGATGCCGACCACGGCCGGTCGACCCCGGGTCAAGGTACCGGTCTTGTCGAACGCGATCGCCTTGAGACCGGCAGGCTGCTCGATGTAGGTGCCGCCCTTGATCAGGACGCCTTGCCGGGCCGCCGCCGCGAGCGCCGCCACGATACTCACCGGCGTCGAGATCACGAACGCGCACGGGCAGGCGATCACGAGCAGGACGAGCGCCCGGTAGAACCAGTCCGCCCAAGCCGCACCGAACAGCGCCGGCGGCACGATGAAGATCGCGAGGGCCAGCGCAATCACTGCAGGCGTGTAGACGCGGGCGAACTTCTCGACCCACTGCTCTACCCTGGCGCGCCGGCCGTGCGCCTGCTCGATCAGGCGTTGGATGCGGGCGAGCGTCGTGTCCTCGGCCGGCTTGGTGCTCTCGACTTCGAGCGCGCCGTCGCCGTTGATGGTGCCGGCGAACACCTGCTCGCCCGGCTCCTTGGCGACCGGCACGCTTTCGCCCGTGATCGGCGCCTGGTCGACCGCGCTCGTACCGGCGACGACGCGGCCGTCGAGCGCGATCCGCTCGCCGGGCCGGACGATGAACCGCGTGCCGACCGGCGCTGCGGCCGCCGCCATCGTCCGCTCCTCGCCGGCCGCCGACAGCGCGCGCACGGTCGATGGCGAGAGGTCGAGCAGCGCCGAGATCGCGCGCCGGGCTCGGCCGACGCTCCAGCTTTCGAGCGTGAGCGACAGGGCGAACAGGAAGGCGACCGTCGCTGCCTCGAACCATTGATCGATCCCGATCGCGCCCGCGATCGCGATCAGCATCAAGAGATTGATGTCCGGCCGCCGCCGCCGAGCGGCGTACCAGGCCTTCACCAGGACGTAGCGGATGCCGAACGCGATCGCGAAGGCGTAGGCGACGATCTCGGGGAGCGGCATGCTCTGCCCGGCGTGCCCGAACAGCCGCAGCGCGTCCCGGAACCCGCCGGCAAGCCAGACGTGGAGCGCGAGGCCCGCCAGCACCGCGAGGCCGCTGAGCGCCGTCAACCAGACCTGCAGGCGCCGATGGCGCTCGTCGGCACCGTCCTCGTCCCGACCCGGCTGCCACCGGCTGGCGCTCATGCCGGTGCGTTTCACGGCCGCCAGCAGGTCGCGATCGGGCACGTGCCGCGCCTCCTCGGCAACCGTCATCCGCCCGTTCAGCACATCGAACGCGAGGCGGTCCTCGCCGCCGACGAGCGGCCCCAGCTCGCGCTTGAGAACCGCGACCTCCTCGGCGCAATCGAGCCCCGAGACCTTGAAGGTGCGCCCGCTCCGGCGTGCCGATGCCGTCGAGGCACCCGCGGGGGCCTCATGGTCGCCATGCGCGCCGCCGCCGGCGCGCCGCTGCAGGTGCGCGCCCGAGTGGGGCTCGCGGGTCTCGGCCGCGTGGCCCGGTTCGGCGCAACCGGACGGCTCCTGCGCGTCCGATTGATGAGGAGGAATGGCCATGATCGGTTCCGCGGGCTGGCTCTCCTGTGCCCCAGAGGTGGAAGCTCTGGCAAGCCTTCAGTGACAAGAGCCCGGGGATGGGGATCGCCGAGCCGTGCGTCGATCCCGCATCCCCTGGCCAGCGCCGCGCGATTAGTGCGGCAGGTACTTCTTCGAGATCTGACAGGCGACCGAATATTGCGGATCGACCACGTTCGAGACCTCGATCCTCGCTGCCTGGCCGAGCAGTTGCAGCGCGTCGTACTTGTCGTAGCCGTAATCCTCGACCAGCCAGTTGACCACGTCCGCGCAGGCGATCCGGAGCGCATCGATCAGCGGCCGGGTGCTGCCGATCGACATCATCAGCTCGTCGTTCTCGAGCCGCGGCCACTTGATCTTCTTGCCCTTGATCAGATCGACCGTGAACTGGACGTCGAACGAGGTCTCGATCGCGGCGCCGTCGATCTCGCCGTCGCCCTGGGCGGCGTGGCCGTCGCCGAGCATGAACAAGGCGCCGGGCTCGAACACCGGGAAGTACATCGTCACGCCCTCGACCACCTCGTTGAAGTCCATGTTGGCGCCGTGCGGCCCCGGCACCAGCGAACTGATGCACTCCTTGCCCGCGGGCGCCGTGCCGATCGTACCGAAAAACGGCCGTAGCGGCACCTCGACCTTGCCGATCTTGCTGTTCGGCAGATCGAGCATGCCGACGTTCTTGTCCTTGTCGAGATGCCAGATGAACAGCTTGTCGGGCGCGGGGTCGGTGATCATCGCGGTCTTGTACTCGGGCGCCAGCGCTCCGAAATACGGCAACGACATGCCCCAGCCCCAGTCCCGGTGAAGCGAAATTTTGTCTATATGGACCTTGAGGGTATCACCGGGCTCGGCGCCCTCAATGTAGAACGGTCCGGTCTGCGGGTTCACCTTCGACAGATCAAGCTTCGCCATCAGAGTGGTATCGCTGGTCGTGAACGCGTCGTTGGACGCATCGCGGGTCCAGGTCTTGACTGTGTCGCCAGGGTTGATGCGCGCTACC
>DATAOG010000291.1:0-1909 GCA_036265855.1 Geminicoccaceae bacterium
CGGAAAGCTGGCGCCGGTCGAGATCGACCTCGGCTTGGCCGGAGAGTTCGCCGCTGGCCGTGGCGAGCCGCAGATCCTGTACGTTCAGACGCTGAGCGGCCGGCTGCATGACGGTCATGGCCAGCGCCAGCCGCTCGCCGACGAGAGCTGCGATCTGCGCTGGCAACAGCCCCGGCGCCGGCTGCAGGCTGCCTTCGAGGCGGAGCTGTGGCCGCTGGGCGAAGGTGATCTTGAGCCTGGCGTCGGCACGGGCCAGCCGCTCGGCATCGAGCCTGAGATCGCCGGTCCACGCATCGAGCGGGCCGGACCCCGCGAGATGCAAATTAAAATCGCCGGCATTTGGCCGGCCGCTCAGCCGCGCCAAGAGCCCGCCGGTCTCGGTCGCGTCGAGCCTCAATTGCAGTGCCGCCGGGTCGAGGTTCAGGCGGCCGTCGAGGCTCGCGCTCGCGGTTGGCTGATCGATCCGTCGCGCATCGAGCCCGAGCACGACGGCCCGGCCGTCGTCGCTGCCGGCGAGGTGCCCGGCGAGGCTGAAGGTCGCGGGCTCGCCGAGCACGTCGGGCCCGAGCTCGATCTGCGGCGCGGCGAGCCGCTCGACCACGATCGGCGGCAGCGATCTCGGCAGCTCGGGCAGTCGCAGAGGCTCATCGCTGCTCGATAGATGGTCGAGCCGGATCCGCTCGGCGGTCAGCGCGGGGATCTCGATCCGGCCGTGCAGCAGCGCGGCTGGCGACCACGCCAGGTGCAGATCCGAGATCTCGAACCGGAGGCCCTCAGCGTTCGCGAATCCGAGCCGGGCGAGCCGCAGGTCGAACGGCACCAAGCCGCGGAGCCCGTCGATCTCGACCTTGGTCCCGGAGCCGGACAGGGCACGCTCGAGCGAAGCCTGGAGCACGCGCTGGCCGGGGCCGGTCTGCGCGAGCGCGAAAGCGGCGCCGATCAGGAGCAGGACAAGACCGAGCCCGGCTCCGAGCGCAAGGCCGACGCGTCGGAGCATCGCGCACTTCGTTTCTGGCGCGCAGGCGATCACCTCACCGCGCGCGGTTGCTTCCCTCCACCCCCAATATAGCGCCCGCAACGCCGCCGGCCATCCGGGCCGGCCAGTTCGGGGCGCAGGCGCTCACATCTGCCGGAGCGCTTCGAGGTCGGTGACGACGTAGTGGCCGTCCTGGATCCGGATCAGGTCCGCCTCGCGCCACTGGCGCAGATGCTTGTTCATGCTCTCGCGCGACATGCCGACCATGTTGCCGAGCTGCTGCTGCGACAGCTGAAGCTCGATCCGCACGCCCTCGGGAACCGGCCGGCCGAACGCCTCGGCGAGATGGACCAGGCGTTTGGCGAGGCGCGAGGGCCCTTCCAGGAACAGTGCCTCCTCCAAGAGCTGGCTGGTCTGGCGCAGCTTCTGGCAGAGCACTTCCAGGAGCCTCAGAGCGGCATCGGGATGACTGCGCAGGAACGGAATGAAATCGCGCCGCTCGAGCACCAGCAGCTCGCATTCGGCCATGGCGACAGCGTCCGCGGTCCGGTCGGCGCCATCCAGCAGCGCGATCTCGCCGAACACCTCGCCGGGACTGAACAGGTTCAGCACCAGCTCCTTGCCGTCCTCGGAATGCGTGCAGACCTTCACGCGGCCGCGCAGCACGACCATCATGTTCGCGCCCGGATCGCCCTTGCGGAACAGGACCGCGCGCCGCGGGTAGCGCGCCACGCGCATGTAGGTGACCAGGCGGTCCAGCTCGTCGGCCTCGAGCCGACCGAACAGCGGGTGCTGCTCGAGCAGCTTGCGCTTGTCGACCAGCGGCGCGTGAGGCATGCGGCGTCTCCCGAAGCCGAATGTCACCAGCTCATTTGTTTTGCGGTGATCAGTTGGGCGCAATTAGTTCAGTTTTGGCGCCATTTCGAGACAACC
>DATAOG010000292.1:0-13582 GCA_036265855.1 Geminicoccaceae bacterium
CCGAGGCCTGAGCCCGGCCGCTGCCTGCCGCCGAACTGCTCTTCGCCCTCCGGGAAGGCGGTCGCGATGATCAGCGCGATCGTCCGCCGACCAGGGCGGGGAGCACGTGAGCCTGGCTCTCTGCGGTCCGGAGCCCGGCAACCGGTGGCCGGCCGCGGCGCCGTCAAGGCGCGCGCGAGGCGAACGCGTGGTGACATCGGACGCGTCCCGGTCTATCGAAGCGTGGCGTCTGGCGGGTCGCCCCGCCGCAGAGCCAGGAGATCGTCGGCCATGCGTCGCCGACGCAACGCGAAGATCCTTGCGACGCTCGGGCCGGCGAGCTCGTCGCAGGAGCAGATCCGCGCCTTGTTCGAGGCCGGCGCCGACGCGTTCCGGCTCAATTTCTCGCACGGCAGCCACGCCGACCAGGCCGAACGCTATCGGGCCGTGCGCGCGGTCGAGGCCGATACTCAGCGGCCGGTCGCGGTGGTCATCGACCTGCAGGGCCCCAAGCTCAGGGTCGGAGCCTTCCGCGACGGCGCGATCGAGCTCGCGCGCGGCGCGCGCTTCCGCCTCGACCTCAGCCCGGAGGCGGGCGACCAGCAGCGGGTGTCGCTGCCCCATCCCGAGATCTTCCAGGCGATCGCCGCCGGCACCGAGCTGTTGCTCGACGACGGCAAGATCCGGCTGCGGGTTGAGGAGGTCGGCCCGGAGCATGCCGAGACCCAGGTGCTGAGCGGCGGCCGCCTGTCGAACAGCAAGGGCGTCAACGTGCCGAACGTGATCCTGCCGCTCTCGCCCTTGACGGAGAAGGACCGGCGCGACCTGCAGTTCGGGCTCGATCTCGGCGCCGACTGGGTCGCGCTGTCGTTCGTTCAGCGTCCGGAGGACGTTGCCGAGGCGCGCCGGCTGATCGCCGGCCGGGCCGCGATCATGGCCAAGATCGAAAAACCGGCGGCGGTCGACCATCTGGACCAGATCGTCGATCTCGCCGAAGGCATCATGATCGCGCGCGGCGACCTCGGGGTCGAGCTGCCGCCCGAGGACGTGCCAGGCCTGCAGAAGCGGATCATCCGCGGGGCGCGCGCCGCCGGCAAGCCGGTGGTGGTCGCAACCCAGATGCTGGAATCGATGATCGGCGCGCCGGCGCCGACCCGGGCGGAGGCGTCCGATGTCGCGACCGCGGTTTACGATGGCGCCGACGCGCTGATGCTCTCGGCGGAGACCGCGGCCGGCGCCTACCCGACCGAGGCGGTCGCGATCATGGACCGGATCATCACCAAGGTCGAGCGTGACCCGCTCTACCGGGGCTACCTCGATGCCTATCACGCGGAGGCCGAGCACACCGCGGCCGACGCGATCACGCTTGCCGCCCGGCAGGTCGCGAGCACGATGCGCTCAGCGGCGATCGTCACCTACACCACGACCGGCTCGACCGCGCTCCGGGCGGCGCGCGAGCGCCCGGACCAGCCGATCCTGGGGCTGATCACGCAGTTCGCGACGGCGCGGCGGCTGGCGCTGGTCTGGGGCCTGCACGGCGTGGTCTGCGAGGACGCCCGGAACATCGACCACATGGTCGAGCGTGCCTGCCACTATGCCATCGAGAGCGGGTTCGCGAGCGCCGGCTCGAGCCTCGTGATCACCGCCGGCGTGCCGTTCGGCACCCCCGGATCGACCAACCTGCTGCGAATCGCCTGGGTGCGCTGAGGCGCCCGGCTGCACGAAGCACTGCTCAGAGTGCCTCGCCGCGCATCAGGCGGGGCAGGTCGCCCAACAGGCCCATCGCATGGCGCATGAAGAACCGTTTGAGCGGCGGCGTCCGCTCGACCAGGCCGAGACCCAGCTCGCGGGCCAGCCGCACGGGCAGGAGATCGTTGCCGAACAGCCGGTTCAAGCCGTCGGTGATCGCGATCAGGGCCAGCGAATCGAAGCGCCGCCAGCGCTCGTAGCGGGCGAGCACCGAGGCGCCGCCCGGGTCGAGGCCGAGCCGCCCGGCATCGATCACGAGCTCGGCCAGCGCCCCGACGTCGCGCAGCGCCAGATTCCAGCCCTGGCCGGCGATCGGGTGGATCGCGTGAGCGGCATCACCGATCAGGGCCAGGCGCCGGTCGGTATAGCGCTGCGCCTGGACCATCGCGAGCGGGTAGTGCCAGCGCGGCCCGGCGAGCGTGAAGGCGCCGAGCCGTTCGCCGGCGCGCTCGCCGAGCTCGGCCACGAACTCGGCATCGTCCAACCCGATCAGCTCGTCCGCGAGCCGGTCGTCGGCCGCCCAGACGATCGATGAGCGCCGGCCGGTCATCGGCAACAGCGCGAGCGGGCCGTCCGGAAAGAAGCGCTCGATCGCGATGCCGTCGTGCGGCTGCTCGTGCGCGAGCGTCGCGACGATCCCGGTCTGGCGGTAATCCCAGCGCAGGACCCCGATCCCGGCCGCGGCGCGGGTCGGCGACGAACGGCCCTCGGCGACCGCGACCAGCGCCGCTCGCGCGCGCACGCCGCTCGCGAGCTGCAGCAGTGCCGGGGCACCGTCGCGCTCGAGCCCGACCACCCGATCCGGCGAGGCAAGCGCCAGAACGTCGCCCGGGAGCCGCTCGAGCCGGCGCAGCAGCGCGTGCCGGATCAGCCGGTTCTCGACGATGTGCCCGAGCGGCTGGCCGCCGACCGCCCGGTGATCGTAGTGCACGGTCAAAGGCGAGTGCCGCTCGCCGACCCGGATGTCCAGGATCGGCTCGGCGTCCTCGAGGAGCTCCGGCCAGACTCCGATCGCCTCGAGGAGCGACCTCGAGCCGGGCGCGATCGCGGTGACACGGCCGTCGAACGGCGGCGCGACCGTAGATGACAGCGCCTGATGGTCGATCAGCAGGACCGCCCGCCCGGCGCTGGCGGTGGCGCAGGCGAGCGCGAGGCCGGTCATGCCGCCGCCGATGATCGCGAGTTCATAGACCGCGTCAGCCGCCATGCCCGCAATGTGCTGGGGCCGGTCGTGACCGTTCGTGCGGCATGCCGTCGCAGCCGGGCTGTCGCCCGGTATGGCGTGGCTTTTTTGCCTGGTTGAAGCGTCTTGTCCGGAAATGTTAACGTCAGCCGCTATTGTGGCTGCGGCACTGCCCTGCAGAACCCCAACCAGCGGCCGTCATGCTGAACCCGCGGCTGGAGACCCTCAGCGACTATCCGTTCCGGCGTCTGGCGACGTTGCTGGCGCCGATCGCGCCGCCGTCTGGCCGGATCCCGGTCGATCTGGCGCTCGGCCAGCCGATGCACCCGATCCCGCCGCTGATGATCGAGACGTTGCGCGCCAACGAGCATCTTTGGGGGCGCTATCCGCCGGTCAACGGCACCCCCGCCTTCCGTGAGGCCACCGCGGCCTGGCTGACCCGGCGCTACCACCTGCCGGCCGGCATCCTCGACCCCGATCGCCACCTCCTGCCGGTCGCCGGGACCAAGGAGGCACTGTTCATGATCGCCCAGGCGGTCATGCCCGAGCGCAAAGCCGGCCAACGGCCGGCGGTGCTGCTGCCGAACCCGTTCTACAACGTCTATCTGGGCGGGGCGCTGATGGCCGGCGCCGAGCCAGTGTTGCTTTCGGTAACGGCCGAGACCAGCTATCTGCCAAGGCTCGATCAACTGAGCGGTGAGCTGCTCGAGCGCACGGCCGCCTTTTACCTCTGCTCGCCGGCCAATCCTCAGGGCGCCGCCGCCGACCTCGACTATCTTAAGAGGCTGATCGAGCTCGCGCGCGTGCATCGGTTCCTGTTGATCGTGGATGAATGCTACGCCGAGATCTACACCGAAACGCCACCGCCGGGAGCCCTCGAAGCGGCGATCGCGCTCGACGGTCGGCTCGATTCGCTGCTGGTCTGTCATTCCCTCTCGAAGCGCTCGAGCGCGGCCGGCCTGCGTTCGGGGTTCGTGGCCGGCGATCCGGAGGTCCTGGCCGGCTTCGTCCGGCTGCGCAGCTATGCTGCCGCGGTCCAGCCCCTGCCGGTGCTGGCGGCCGCGACCGCGCTGTGGCAGGACGAGGAACACGTGATCGCCAACCGCGAGCTCTACCGGGAGAAGTTCGACCTGACCGATGACCGGCTCGGCCGCCGGTTCGGCTATTACCGGCCAGACGGCGGCTTCTTCCTCTGGCTCGAGGTCGGCGATGGCGAGGCAGCCGCGCGCCGGCTATGGGCCGAGGCCGCAATCAAGGTCCTGCCGGGCGGCTACATCGGGCGTCCGGACCCTGGCGGCGACAATCCAGGCGACAGCGCGATCCGGGTCGCGCTGGTGCACGATCTGGCGACCGTCGAGGGGGCGCTTACCGATCTCGTCGCCACGTTGAGCTGACCGGGCTCGCGAGGAGGCATCGCAGCACCATGGCCGCCCCTTCTCTTCGCTCCGACGATCGGGGCGCCGTCTCAGAGTTTCTGGCGCGGCGGGCGGCCGAAGCGCTCGGTGTCCTCGTGCTCGTGGCGGCCGTGGCGCTGGCGATGGCGCTCTGGAGCTACGATCCGAATGACCCGTCGATCAATCACGCGACCGGCGGCGCTGCGAGCAATCCGCTCGGCTACGTGGGTGCCAGCATCGCCGACGTGCTGCTCCAGACGCTCGGGCTTGCCTCCTGGCTGGTGGTGCTGATCCCGCCGCTGTGGGCGCTCCGTCTGATCCTGGCGAAGCCGCTCGCGTGGCCGTGGCTGCCGATCTCGGCGCTGCCGCTCGCGCTGCTCGCATGCTCCGCTTGGCTCGCGACGCGTCAGCTCCCGGAAAGCTGGCCGTTCTGGGTCGGCCTCGGCGGCAACGTCGGCGACTTCCTGCTCAATCGACTGCAGCACCCGATCGGCGCGGATCTGTACCCGATGATCACCGGCGGCATCGCGCTCCTGTGCGTGATCGTGGCGCTCGGGCTGAGCTGGCGCGAGCTCTGGCAGGCGGGGCGGTGGGTCGTTCTACTGCCCTTCCGGTTCGGCCACCGGCAGGCGGCGCCGGCGGCGCGCAGCGAGCCGCGCTGGGCGCAGGCGATGGAGGAGCGCTTCGGCCTGAAGCCCGCCAAACGGCCGCTCGCGGCCCGCTTCGGATTCATCAGCGAGTTCCTCGATCGCCTGGCAGCGCGTCTGCCGTTCCGACGCCGCCGGCCCGAACCGCCGCGCCCGGACCTGAAGCGCACGATCGATCCGGCGATCGCCGCGACCGAAAACGCGCGTCGCCGGCGGCCGCCGGCGACCGGCCCTGCATCGGAACCGCGTCCCGGCGGACCGCCCGAGGCCGCCAAGGCGGCGCCGGTGCCGGTGGCGCCGCTGCCCGAGATCGCCGCCGAGCTGGTGCCCGAGAGCGAGTTCAAGCTGCCGCCGCTCAGCTTCCTCGCCCAGCCGCGCCAGCGCACGAGCGTCGCGCTCGATCGCGCGGCGCTCGCCGAGACCGCCCGCGCGCTCGAGAAGGTGCTGGACGATTTCGGGGTCCGCGGCGATATCGTCGACGTGCGGCCCGGTCCGGTGGTCGCCCTCTACGAGCTGGAGCCGGCGCCCGGCACCCGTGCCGCCCGGGTGGTGGCGCTCGCCGACGATATCGCGCGCTCGCTCTGCGCGATGTCGGTGCGGGTCGCGACCGTGCCCGGACGCAACGTGATCGGCATCGAGCTACCCAACGACCAGCGCGAGACGGTCTACCTCCGCGATCTGCTCGCCAGCCCCGCCTACGAGGACACTTCGGCGCGCCTCACGCTCGCGCTCGGCAAGGACATCAGCGGCGACCCGGTCGTGGTCGACCTCGCCCGGATGCCGCACCTCTTGATCGCCGGCACCACCGGCTCGGGCAAGTCGGTCGCGATCAACGCGATGATCCTCTCGCTGCTCTACCGGCTGCCGCCGGACGACTGCAAGCTGATCATGATCGACCCCAAGGTGATCGAGCTCTCGGTCTACGAGGGCATCCCGCACCTGCTGGCGCCGGTCGTGACCGAGCCGCACAAGGCCGTGGTCGCGCTGAAGTGGGTCGTCCGGGAGATGGACGAGCGCTATCGGTTGATGTCGCACTTGGGCGTGCGCGACATCTCCGCCTACAACCGCCGGATCAAAGAGGCGCAGGAGCGCGGCGAGCAGCTCTCGAGGCGCGTCCAGACCGGCTTCGAGCCCGGCACCGGCGTGCCGGTGTTCGAGCAGCAGCCGATCGAGATGCGCACGATGCCGCTGATCGTGGTCATCGTCGACGAAGTCGCCGACCTGATGCTGACCGCCGGCAAGGAGATCGAATCCGCGATCCAGCGCCTGTCGCAGAAGGCCCGCGCCGCCGGCATCCACCTGATCGTCGCGACCCAGCGGCCCTCGGTCGACGTCCTGACCGGCGTGATCAAGGCCAATCTGCCGAGCCGGATCAGCTTCAGGGTGTCATCCAAGATCGACAGCCGGACGATTCTCGGCGAACCCGGTGCCGAGCAGCTGCTCGGCCAGGGCGACATGCTGCACATGATGCCGGGCGAGAGGATCAACCGCATCCACGGGCCGCTGGTGACCGACGAGGAGGTCGAGCGGGTGGTCAATTTCCTGCGCCAGCAGGGCGAGCCCGACTACGTTGATTCGGTGACCGACGAGGCCGCGCTCGACGTCTCCGGCTCCGGCCCGATCAGCGCGGGGCTTGGCGAGCCACCGGCCAATGGCGAGGAGGCCCAATACGCCCAGGCGCTGCAGATCATCGCCCGCGAGGGCAAGGCGTCGACCAGCTTTTTGCAGCGCAAGATGCGGATCGGCTACAATAGCGCGGCGCGCCTGATCGAGCGGATGGAGAGCGAAGGCTACGTGAGCCATCCCGATCACGTCGGCCGCCGGCAGGTACTGATCGGCGGCGGCGGGGAGTCCGAGCCCGACAGCACGCCCTGGTGATCGGCTTTCGAGAGATGCGGATGAAGCTCATGCGGCGCGCCTGCGTGCTCCTGGCGCTCCTGCTCTGCGGCTTCGGCGGACCCGCCGGTGCTGCGGTGCGCTATCCGGCGGTCGCGAACGCCGCCGACGTGGCGCGGATCGAGGCCTACCTGAACAACCTGCACAGCCTGCGGGCGAACTTCGTGCAGATCAACCCTGACGGCAGCACGGTAACCGGGAAGCTGTACTTGAAGCGCCCGGACAAGATGCGCCTCGACTACGATCCGCCGAGCAAGCTCCTGATCGTCGCCAACGGCTGGGACGTCGCCTACCAGGACGGCAGGCTCAAGCAGGTCAATCACGTGTTCACGAACCAGACGCCGCTCGGGTTCCTTCTGAGCAAGCAGATCCGGCTGAGCGGCGACGTCACCATCACCAATCTTGAACATCGGGGCGGCGAGATTCAGGTGACGCTGGTCCAGACCGACGAGCCCAACCAGGGCTCGATCATGCTGGCGTTCGCCGAACAGCCGCTCGAGCTGCGCCACTGGACCCTGATCGATTCCCAGGGCTACGCCACCCACGTCCTGCTCGAGCAGGTCGAGACCGACGTTGCGCTCGACAGCGACCTGTTCGTGTTCCGTGATCCGCAGTTTTATCCGGAGTTGCGCCGCTAGCGTTGTCCGGCGTCCGTCCGCGTGCCGAGCCGGCGTCTGGGATTGCGCTCTGTCGGCGCCGCGCCATCTGTTATGGTGTGCGGCGCACGGGACCTGATGTCGGCACGTCACGGTGATGGCGCCGGCGATCGGGGGCGCGCGGGCTCGGGGGCAGGGATGGAGACGGTGCGCGAGTACCTGCGTGGCTTCCTCGACCGCGCGGCGATGCCGGTCGCGACCGTTCTCCTGTGGTGTCGCGTGACCCCCAACCAGGTCTCGCTGATGGGCGTGGTGCTGACGCTGGTCACGGCCGCGCTGATCGTCGATGGCGAGTTGCTGATCGCGGGCGTGCTGTACATCCTGGCCAGCAGCCTCGATCTGCTCGATGGCCTGCTCGCGCGTCTGGCCAAGCTTGCGAGCCGCTTCGGCGCGTTCCTCGATTCGACGGTGGATCGGATCTCCGAGGGCGTGGTGTTCGCGGCGATCGCCTATTATTTCGCGAGCCGCGGGCAGTCGGTCGACGCGGCGCTCGCGGTGCTGGCGCTCCTGGGATCGGTCCTGGTCAGCTATACCCGCGCGATGGCCGAGGGCCTCGGGCTCGAATGCAAGGTTGGCATCATGACCCGCGCCGAGCGCGTCCTTCTGGTCGCGTTCGGCCTGATGCTCGGGCTCTTACCCGAGGCGGTCTACCTGCTGGTGGCTCTGACTGCGATTTCCGCGATGCAACGGATCATGCACGCGTTCCGCGAGCTCTACCCGCAGGGATGAGATCGGCGCTCCGGCTCTAGCTCGGAGGTGCGCCACAATCTCCCCGGCGTCGTCTCGGGCTCGATGCTCGGCCGTCGCGCGCGATCCCCGAACCCGGGTTGCTGCACCGACGACTGTAACGGTTTCCGCTGCTCATCCTGCCTCGCAGCAGCGGACGCTCCGGCTGCTCCAGCATCAGCTGGTCGTCTGCTCGGTTGCCCAGGATCATCAGCGCGGCTCGCAGCGCCGCGCCGGTGGGATGTCTCCTCCGGCGCTCTGCTGGCTAGGCCTGTGCTGTTGGCCATGATGCACGACCGGGCCAGTGTCTTGGCTTTCAAGTCGGGCTGCGTTCATCGGGAGGCGCATGATCCGGTGGACACGGTCGAAAACCGGCGGCCGCAATGCCGGCGAGGGCGCGGCTGAGATCGGCGGCATGCCTCGGGACAGCCAGACGGCCGCCCCGGGCAGCGGTATTATGGCACCGCTGCGGCTGCGCGTCTTCCGCGCTTTGTGGCTCGCCAATCTGGTCAGCGCGACCGGCACCATAGTCCAGGGCGTGGGTGCCGCCTGGCTGATGACCACGCTCGCCGGCACCCCGGATCTGGTGGCCATGGTGCAGACCGCCACCTACCTGCCGATCCTGCTGTTGGCTCTGCTCGCCGGCGCGCTCGCCGACCTTTGGGATCGACGTCGGGTTCTGCTCCTGGCCCAGTTCTGGACGGTAGCGATGTCCGCGGGTTTGGCCTGGTTGAGCAGCCTCGGTCTGGTGACGCCGGCCACGCTCCTGCTGTTCACCTTTCTGATCGGCGTCGGGACGGCTCTGACCGGCCCGGCCTGGCAGGCGAGCGTGCGTGGGATCGTGCCGCAGGCAGAGCTTGCCGCCGCGGTCACGCTCAATGCCATCGCCATGAACTTTGCCCGAGCGGTCGGCCCGGCCATCGGTGGTGCGGTGGTCGCCGCCGCCGGGGCGGGCGCCGCCTTCTACCTCAATGCCCTTGCCACGTTGGTGCTGGCGGGCGCGCTTCTCTGGTGGCCGCACCACGTGCCGAGCGACGATCTGCCCCGCGAGCGGGTCGGCAGCGCGATCGTGACCGGGTTACGTTACGTCGCCGAGGCGAGGGGTCTGCGCGCCGTGCTCGCGCGGGGCATGGTGTTCGGGCTCGCCGCGTCGGCCGGTCTCGCCCTTTTGCCGCTCATAGCCCGCGACCGCCTTGCCGGTGGTCCGCTGGTCTACGGCTTCCTGCTCGGCGCGTTCGGGCTTGGTGCGCTTGCCGGCGCCTTTGCCGTCCACAGCCTGCGCCGGCGCTATGGTGCCGAGCGGGTCCTGACCGCGCTTGCCGGCGTCTTCGGCGGAGCCTTGCTGGTCTTGGGGCTGGTGCCGTCGCTCCTGCTGCCGGTAAGCCTCGCGCTGGCGCTCGCCGGTGCGGCCTGGCTGGGCTCGTTCTCGACCTTCAACATTGCGGTTCAGATGACCACCGCGTTCTGGGTCCAGGCGCGCGTGCTCGCGCTCTATCAGGCCACGATCTTCGGCAGCATGGCGGCCGGCAGCTGGCTCTGGGGCGAGCTCGCCGACGTCACCAGCCTCGACACCAGCTATCTCGCCGCCGGTGGCCTGCTGCTGATCAGCATTGCGCTCCATCGGCGCTGGCGGCTGCCGGCCAGTGAGGCGCCGGACCTGCGCCCGCGGCAGCTGCCCGAGCTCAAGCTGGCCTTTCCCTTCGACCGCGAGGCCGGGCCGGTGATGGTGTTGATCGAATACCGGGTCCCGCTCGCCAACGCGGCTGCGTTTGTCCGGGCGATGGAGGAGGTCGGGCATGTCCGCAAGCGCGATGGCGCCTGGCGCTGGCATCTGTTCCAGGACACCGCCGATGCCGAGCACTGGTACGAGGCGTTCACCGTCGCGAGCTGGCTGCATTATCTCCGCCAGCGCCGCCGCGGCACCGCGGCCGACGAGGTCGTCCTCGAGCGCGCCCGCCGATTTCTCGATCCCGGGTTCCAGCCGCTCGTCCGCCGGATGATCGCGCGTGGCCGGGAGATGACATGAGGTCGGGCGATTGATCAGGAAAGCGGGCCCGCGGAGCCTCCGATCGGAAGCCGCCCAGACGGAGATCGAGTTGAAGATGGAGAGCTCTGCACGACTGAAAGGAAGCGCTGGTGGAGGGGATGTTCGCCGAACCCGCGGGCGAAGCCAGCCAACTCGCTGACCTTTCGGGAGGCTGCTCGTGGTTTGATCGAGCTGAAGCGGCCCGGGTGGTGTAAGCCAAGCATGCGGCGCAGTGGTTCGAGCGCGCCCACGTCCTACGTTTATTCGGGCTCGGCGATCGTGACGCGCGCAGTCTCGGGACTGCGGATCTGCTGGCCCTGCTCGAGCCGATCTGGACGATGAAGCCCGAGACAGCCAGCCGGGTGCGCCAGCGCATCGAGGCGGTTCTGGACTGTGCAACTGCGGTCGAGGCGCGAGACGGCGCGCTGACCATGCCATCTCGCGGCCCCCCGGCAAGGTCCGGGCGGTTCAACACCATGCTGTCCTCGACTGGCGCGAGTCGCCGGCTTCCTGGGCGGGGCTCCAGAAGCATGCAGGCCCTGCGGCTCGTGCCCTCGCATTCGCGATCTTGATCACAGCGCGCTCAGGCGAGGTCCGGGGCATGCGCTGGAGCGAGCTCGACCTGGATAGCGCCGTCTGGACTGTGCCGGCGGCGCGGGCATATTTAGTCGAGCGTGTATAGATAAGCTGCGACGTCACGAGCTTCGGCCTCGCCAATCCCGCTCGCCGGCATGGCCGTCAGCGGATCGATTGCCGGCGGGTTCCTGATCCAGGCCACAAGGTTGTCGGGCGTGTTCGGCAGCACGCCGGCAACGTAGACACGGTTCGCGAAGTGCTCGAGCGGCGGACCGACCAGCCCGTTCGCTTCCCTGATGCCGGGAATGGCGTGACAGCTCGGGCAGCCCTTCTCTCGGATCGTCTCCCTACCACGCTGCGGGTCGCCGCCGGTGAAGACGGCAGGTTCGCGCGCCGCCTCCGGCTGGTTCGGCCGGAGCAGCCCCGCCACCGCTGCCATGCCGATCAACGTCAGCAGCAGCAGGCTCGCGAGCAGGACCACGCCCCGCGGCATCCTTTTCCCTAATCTGCCGCAGCGAGCAAACCTCGCCGACCCCGTGGCAGCGTGCGGTCCTCGCGCAGGACCGCGGCGAGCAAAATAAGCGAGGCCGCCAGGTAAACCGCTCCGAACGGGACCCACATGATCAGCCCGGCGAGCTGCTGATCCTCGAGCGCCGTCAGGCCGCCCGCCTGTCCAGCGCCCGCGTAGCCGGCATACCAGACTGCGGGCGACAACGTCAGGAGCGCGCCGAGCAGGGTCGCGTGGATCGAAGTCGTGAACAGGGAGAAAACCGCCACCATCCGCGACCTGTTATCGGCGCGGCGCGGCAGCAGCGAGGCCCAGAACAGGAGCGCGGTCACCAGCAACGTGAGATGCTGGAGGTAGTGAATCGGCTCGCTTTCGAGGGCGGCGTCGAACAGTGGCGGCGCGTGCCAGAGCCAGAGCGTGCCCCCGTGCAGCGCCCACGCCACGCCGGGATGGACGAGCGTGCGCCAGAACCGCCGGAGGCTGTCGTTCGCGAGGCAGCGGCCGACGCGGCCGCGCCAGGACCATGGCAACCCGACGAGGTAGGGCACGCCCGGCCGTCCGGCGGCAAGCAGTGGCGCCGCCACCATGGTCAGGAGCCCGTGCTCGAGCATGTGCGGCGCGAAACGCAGCCTGCCCCAGGCGTGCAGGGGAAAGGAGAGCATGAGGGCGAGGACCACAAGGCCGCCGCCGAACGCGAGCGCTTCGCTCCGGCGCACGCCGCGCCCGGCACCGGCGCGGTGCCAGACGCGATGCAGTCCGCGGCAATAGAGCCCGCCGGCGAGAAAGAGCGGCACCGCAACGGCAATCTGCCAGCCGGCATCGGAGGCCGCCGCCGCTTCATTGCCGTGCGCCAGAGCCCCTCCGACGGGCACAACCGCCAGGAGAGCGCACGTGATCGGCGCTCCATACTTCATCGCTGGCACGGTCCGAAGAAGAAGGCGCCCATCGCCTGCGCGACGATCACGCAGGCGAACAGGCAACAGAGCGACAAACCGATCAGCGCGACGAAGCGCGCGCAGCCCAGAGGCGGGGCGAGCTCGTCCGAGATCTTGCGGCCGGTGCCGCGCCACGCCCGCCAGGCGATCGCGCCGCCGACCGCCACCAGCAGCAATGCCGCCAAGTTGACCAGATGGATCGCGATCAGCGTGTCGTTGTGGCAGGCCCACGGCACCAGCGCGTAACTCGCCTGCTGGCTCGCGAACCAGGCGATCGGTCCGCTGAACAGGGCCGCCCAGCCCAGGCTGTCGACTGCCGAGAGAGAAGGTCGCGCGACGCGCTCGTTCATGGCGGCGCTCAATGCATCCGGGGAACCCAGTAGATGACCGCGTACAGGGGCAGCCAAACCAGCACGACGAAGTACCAGTAGAATGCGTTCTCGCTGACATCGACAAAGCGCCGACCGTGCGCATGGCGGGTGAACATCAGCGCGGTGAGCACGCCCGTATCGGCCACGTCGGTGAGCAGATGAGTCGTGTGCAGGCCCATGATCGCCCAGACGATCGAGCCGTATGCGTTGGTGTCCCACGATACGTTCAAAGCAGTGAGCTCCAAGGCGCGCACAGCAAGGAAAGCAACGCCGAACACCATCGAAATCACGAGCCAGAGCCGGACGCGACCGAGCTGCTGGGCCTCCGCGGCATTCTTCGCCCATTGGTTCGGCAGCGTGCTCGCGAGCAGGACCAAAGTGTTGAGCGTGCCCCACAGCAGATCCGGCGGCGCGACACTTGGCGGCCATTCGGGTGATTTGCTGCGCAGATAGAAATAGGCGAACAGCGCGAGCGCGAACGCGGTCGCCTCGATGACCATGAACCCCGCCGTGCCCCACCAGAGCGTGCTGCGATGGCCGAACGCGTAGTCCGGCAGATCGGAAACGTCGATGCGCTCCGGCTGCGCGCTCATGACGGGCTCGGCAGCGGCTGCGGGCCGGCGCCGCGCTTCGGCCAGAACCAGCCGACCAGGGTCACGAACAGCGGCACCGCGCCGATGGGCACCGCCCACGGCGTGAAGATCGATCCGATGAACAGGCCCGTCACTGCAACCGCCGTGCAGAACGGCCAGATGGTCGGGTCCGGGAAGACCGTCCGGTGATCCGGCTCCGCATCGAGGACGTAGGTGACGAGGACGTCGCGCACGTCACTGCGCAGCCCGACGACGACCGGCTGGTCGGGCGGATTCTCCCACACGGGATCGCGACCGGCCACGGTCGGCGGGTAGATGAAGTTGCAGTTGGGCGGCGGCGACG
>DATAOG010000293.1:0-2014 GCA_036265855.1 Geminicoccaceae bacterium
CGCGGCGTGTTCGAGCCGCTCGCCCGGCTCGGCGACGAGGTCGAGGCCGGCCAGCCGGCGGCGCGGGTGCATTTCGTCGAGAACCCCGCCCGCGAGCCGGTGCTGTGCCATTTCCGGCGCGCCGGGCTCGTGGTCTGCCGGCGCGCGCTCGGCCGCTGCGAGCCCGGCGACTGTTTGTTCCATCTCGCGACCGACGTGCCGACGCCGGTCTGACGACGCCAGGCTGAGGGTCGCGCGCGCCACGCGCTTGCCGCGCTGCCGATGCCCCCATAGTCTGTGGACCATGGCCTCGAAAGTGCCGCAGACCGTAACGCTGGCCGAGTTCCTGGAATGGGACGACGGCACCGATCGCCGTTACCAGCTGGTCGACGGCGTGCCGGTCATGATGGCGCCGACGCTCGAGGCCCATGGCGAGCTCGCGCTCAACATCGGCGCCGAGATCCGGAGCCGCCTCCAGTCGCCCTGCCGGGTGATTGCCGAGGCCGGGGTCACCGTCCCGGCCCGCCGGGACACCTTCTACGTCGCCGACCTCGCCATCACCTGCGCGCCGCGCGAGCCCGGACGGCGCATGCTGGCCGAGCCGGTTGTCATCGTCGAGGTTCTCTCGCCCTCGATCGGGCCGGTGGATCGCTGGCGGAAGGTCGCCGACTGTCGGACCTTGCCATCGGTCGAGGCGATCGTCGTGGCGTTCGCCGAGGAGCGCCGGATCGAGCTGCAGAGACGCACGACCGAGGGCTGGCGCGTCGAGGACCTGATCGGCCAGGCCGAGCTCGCGCTGCCTCGCTGCGCCACGCCGATTCCACTGGACGCGCTCTATCCGAACCTGCCGGGCCCTCAGCATGAGATCGGGCTGGAAGGCTGATCCAACGCCGGCGTGCGGCCGGCAAGGGTGATTCTCTGCAGGCCGCCCTCGCGCCCGGCGCCCATGAGCATGACGATCCGGCGCGCCGGTCCGCGACACGGGATGCGATCAGCTCCTGGCGGAGGCCCTTGAGGTGGGTGCCGGCGTATCGCGCGCAGGCGGAGCTAACCGGTCCGGATCGTGATCACCTGCACGCCGGCGGGCGTCGATTTGAACCGCAGCTGCAGGCGCCCGGCGTCGTTGAGCTCGTTCATCAGGCGCACGACCTCGTTGAACTCCTGCCGCTCCGGCAGGAAGCCGCCCGGCCGGCGCGACCAGTTGTTGAGGCCGTCGATGGTGCCGACCGCGAGCCCGAACACGATCCCCGGCGCGCCGCCGGCGAGAATCACCGCGAACAGCGAGTTCGGCGAGATCGGCTTCAGCATCAGCTCGGCGAAGGCCGAGCCCTGCAGCGGCGCATAGGTGACCGTCTGATGGTCGCTGAAGGTGCCGCCCAGGCCGAAATCGAAGTTGCGCCCGAACACGCCGACCTCGCGATCGAAATCGCCGGCGAGCGACAGCCGGCCCTCGAGCGTGTAGCCGGCGACCAGCTGGCCGAGCGTGACGAAGTTCGGGGTATCGCCGTAGCGCAGCTTGATGAGGTTCTGCAGCAGCTGGCGCTTGGCCGCCTCGCTGACCGCATCGGCGTAGTCGACCTGATCCCGCCGCACGGTCGCCGGGCCGATGCTGGCGCACCCGGAGAGCGCCAACATGGCCGCGAGCAGGCGAAAGGCGGTGCGCAGCGTCATGGTGGGGTTGTCGTGGTCGGTGAGCCACCCGCACCTAAGGCCGAGGGCGTTACTGATCTGTGAAGAATGACGCCCGTCGGCTTGTTCGGACGGCAGCCCCGGGACCGCCGCAGCAGCGCGCGCTCAGGCGCGGGACGCCGCGCGCCGGCAGTCCTCCCCGGCCTCGACCGGCCCGTTCGGGTCGCCATAGAGCTGCCGGGCGCGCGCCTCGAACGCGCCGACCATGCGCGAGACCGCCTCGTTGAACAGGAGCCCGATCAGCTTCTGCAGCATCCGTGAGCGGAACTCGAAATCGACATAGAAGTCGATCACGCAGCCGCCGTCATCGGCCTCGAGGAATCGCCAGTGATTGTTGAGATAGCGG
>DATAOG010000294.1:0-2852 GCA_036265855.1 Geminicoccaceae bacterium
GCGCCCTCGAAGGCGATCACGCTGGTCACGAGGCGGTCGAGAAAATCCCGGTCGTGGCTCACCAGGAGCAGCGTGCCGGCGAACTCGGCCAGGACTTCCTGGAGCAGATCGAGGGTGTCCATGTCGAGATCGTTGGTCGGCTCGTCGAGCACCAGCAGGTTGCAGGGCCGGGCGAGCTGCTGCGCGAGCAGGAGCCGGTTGCGCTCGCCGCCCGAGAGCGCCCGGATCGGGGTCCGGGCCTGCTCGGGACGGAACAGAAAATCGCGCAAGTACCCGATCACGTGGCGGAAGCGGCCCTGGACCATGACCTGATCGCCGCCCTCTGGGCAGAGCGTCTGCCAGGGCGTGGCGTCGAGGTCGAGGCTCGCGCGGCGCTGGTCGATGCGGCCGATCGCGAGATTGGTGCCCATCCGCAGGCTGCCCTCGTCGGGACTGAGCCCGCCTGTGAGCAGGTCCAGGAGCGTGGTCTTGCCGGCGCCGTTCGGGCCGATGATCCCGACCCGATCGCCGCGCAGGATCCGGGTCGAGAAACGCTGGATGATGACCCGGCTGCCGAACCGCTTGCTGATGGCGTCGGCCTCGATCACGAGGCGGCCGCCGGCCGGGTCGGTCGCGGCCGCCAATCTGGCCGGATCCGAGGGCGGGCTTCGCCGGGCGCGCTCTTCGCGGAGCGCCTGCAGCGCACGGAGCCGGCCCTGGTTACGCTTGCGCCGGGCGGTGATGCCGTGGTGGGACCAGTCGGTCTCCGCGGCGATCCGCCTGTCCAGGCGGACCCGTGCCGCCGCTTCCTCGGCGAGCAGCGCCTCGGACCAGGCGTCGAAGGCAGCAAAGCCCTGATTCAGCACTCGCAGCTCGCCGCGATCGAGCCACCAGATCGTGCGGCTCAGCGCGGCAAGGAAAGCGCGATCATGACTGACCAGCACGAGGCCGCCGCGGAAACTGATGAGATCCTGCTCCAGCTGCTCGATCGTCCGCAGGTCGAGGTGGTTGGTCGGCTCATCGAGCAGCAGCACATCCGGATTGCCGACCAGCGAGCGCGCCAGCGCGACCCGGCGCGCCTCGCCACCCGAGAGCGTGCCGACCGCTGCGCCCGGATCGATCGCGAAGTTTGCGAGCAGGGCCTGCGCGCGCGGCCTCGCCGAGGCGGGATCGGCGTTGGCCGGCAGTCCGCCAAGGGTCGATGCGAGCGCGCTTGCCGAGGGCTCGAGCTCCGGCTCCTGGGGCAGGTAAGCGACCTGCGTCCCCGGCTGCAGGAAGCGCTCGCCGGCGTCCAGCTCGATCAGCCCGGCGAGCGCCTTGAGCAGCGTCGACTTGCCGGAGCCGTTGCGGCCGACCAGACAGATCCGATCGCCGCTGGCGACCGCAAGCGACAGGCCGGCGAACAGGGACTCGCCGGCCAGGCGGACGGTTGCGGCACGCAGGGAGAGGAGCGGCGGCGGCATGCTGGACGCCCGGCGATGGCTTCCGACCCCGACCGGGGCCGGCCGGGCCGGCACTCTCTAGCACATTTATCCAGCTGCCGGACAACCTTCGCCGCGCCCGGGCGGCGGCGCCTTGCGGCGCCGGCGCCGCGGGGCTCAGGCGGCGGTCTGGACCAGGATCTCGACCCGGCGGTTCTGCGCCCGGCCGGCCTCGGTCGAGTTGTCGGCGCGCGGCTCGCTCTCGCCGCGGCCGATCGCGGACAGGCGCTCGGCCGGCACGCCGTCCCGGATCAGCTCGGCGCGCACGGCCTCGGCGCGCCGCTGCGAAAGCTGCTCGTTATAGCTGTCGGAGCCGCTCGAATCGGTGTGACCGACGACCGTCATCTTGGTGTCGTAGCCCTTCAGCACCTCGGCGACCTTGGCGAGGCTCGGTCTGAAGGTCGGCTTCACGGTCGCGCTGTTCACGTCGAACGAGACCTCGTTGGCGAGCGTAAGCTTGAGCATGTCGTCGCGCACCCGCTCGACCTCGACCGCGTGCTGGGCCCGCTCGTTCGCCAGCTGCTCGCGCAACTGCGATTCCTGGCGGTCCATCATGTAGCCGAGGCCGCCGCCGGCGGCCGCACCCGCCAGCGCGCCGATCACCGTGCCGGTCGACCGGTTGCCCTTGGCCAGGCGGTTGCCGAGCACGCCGCCGGCGACCGCGCCGACGCCGGCGCCGACTGCGGTCTTGTTGACCGACTGGGTGCCGTCGGCCTGGGTGGTGCAGCCCGCCAGCAGCAGGCTGCCGGCGGCCAGATAGGTCGTCACGCGCATACGAAGTTCTCCAGCAATGCCACGGAGCGCCGGCCGGCGCGCCGCGCCGCCGGCGGCTGCGGCATAGCCCACCCAGAATTAGCGATGCCCTAACAACGGAACGCCGGCGGCGGGGCTCGCTCGGTGACCAGCCCGGTGAAGCTACCGCTGATCAGAAGCGCGAGAGCGGACAGGACGCGGCTGATCGGAGCCGGCAGCGGGTGGCCCCTGACCGGATTGCCCGGCTTGGAAAGGCGCGCTGCGGCATCGGTTTGTGATAGAGATCGACGATCGTGCAACTGCAGGCAACCGATGTCCGATTCGCTCTTCGCCGCCTTTCAGCGCGCCGGCATCACCGGGCTCGAGGCGTTCACCGACGCCGAGGCCGCGCTCGCGCGCATCACCAAGATCTACGACAAGGGCGTCACGATCCTGCGCGACGCCTTCGCCCGCTTCACCCGCGGCGAGCTGCCGGGGGGGCCAGTCGACGCCTTCTACCCGTTCCTAGGGATCGAGCTCGGTCGCGAGCAGCTGAACCTCGATGCCCGCCTCGCCTACGGCGCGCTCCATGATCCGGGTGTCTACGGCTCGACGCTCACCCGGCCCGCGTTGTTTGGCGAATACTACTGGCACCAGATC
>DATAOG010000295.1:0-6892 GCA_036265855.1 Geminicoccaceae bacterium
GCCTGAAGGCGATCGCGAAGGAGCTGAACATTCCCGTGCTCGCCCTGTCCCAGCTGTCGCGCGCGGTCGAGCAGCGCGAGGACAAGCGGCCGCAGCTCTCGGACTTGCGCGAATCCGGCGCGATCGAACAAGATGCGGACGTGGTCATGTTCGTCTACCGCGACGAATATTACCTGGAGCGGGCCGAGCCGCAGCCGCGCCCCAGCCAGAGCGAGGACAAGTATGAGGAAGAGCACCGCAAATGGCTGGAACGGTATCAGAAGAGCATGGGCATTGCCGATCTGATGATCGCCAAGCAGCGCAACGGCCCGATCGGCTCGATCAAGCTGGCGTTCGACGCCGCTCGCGGACGGTTCAGCAACTTCGAATTTCGCGACCTGATCGTGAATGGCCACTGACCCCTCGCGCGCGGTCCTGACGATCGATCTTGGCGCGCTGACCGGCAACTACGAGCGCCTGCGGCGCCGGGCTCCGGGCAGCGAGATCGCGGCCGTGGTCAAGGCGGACGGCTATGGCCTGGGCGCGCTCGAGGTCGCGGGCGCGCTCGCCGATGCCGGGTGCCGGCGGTTCTTCGTCGCCCATCCGGACGAGGGCCGGACGCTGCGCGACCGGTTGCCGTCGGCCGCGATCCACGTCCTGAACGGCCTGCCGGCCGGGACCGAGGCAGCCATGATCGAGGCCGGCCTGATTCCGGTGCTCAACCATCCGGGCGAGCTCGCCCGCTGGGCCGGGCAGGCGCGCCGGTCGGGTCGGCGCCTGCAGGCGACGCTCCAGATCGACACCGGCATGTGCCGGCTGGGCTTTTCCGAGGCCGACCTTGAGCGGCTCGACAACGAGGCGCTGGCGGCTCTCGATCTGGTGCTGGTGATGAGCCATCTGGCCTGCGCCGAGGAGCCCGAGGATCCGCTCAACGAGCAGCAGCGGCAGCGGTTCGAGCGCCTGCGGCAGCGTGTGCCGGCCGCGCCGGCAAGCCTCGCGAACTCGTCCGGTATCTTTCTCGGATCCGCCTTCCACTACGATCTCTGCCGGCCGGGCGTCGCGCTCTACGGCGTCAATCCGACGCCCGGACGCGCCAATCCGATGGCGCCGGTCGTCACCCTCGAAGCGCCGGTGCTGCAGGTCCACGACGTGCATGCGCCGGGCACGGTCGGGTACGGCGCGACCTATCAGACCCGCCCCGGCATGCGGATCGCAACCGTCCCGGTCGGCTATGCCGACGGCTATCCCCGGGCCGCGGGCGGACGGGCGAGCGCCCGGATCGCGGGTCTAAGCGTCCCGCTCGCGGGCCGCGTGTCCATGGACCTGGTCACGCTCGACGTCTCGGCGCTGCCGGCCGATGCGGTCCGCCCGGGCACGATCGTCACCCTGATCGGCGGGCCGGACGGGGTCGACGAGCTCGCGCGCGCGGCGGACACGATCGGCTACGAGGTCCTGACGCGGCTTGGCAGCCGGTTCGTGCGCAGGTATATCCCGCCCGAACCTCGAGAGACCCCGGCATGAACCCGGTCGCCGTCATCGGCCACGTCTTTTTGAACTTCCTCGCCAGCGTTGGCGATCTGGCTCTGTTCGCCGGACAGGCGATCTCGCAGGGGCTGCGCGGTCCCTGGTACCCGCGCATGATCCTCCGCCAGATGGTCGACATCGGCTACTATTCGCTGCCGGTGGTCGGGCTGACCGCGATCTTCACCGGCATGGTGCTGGCGCTGCAGAGCCACACCGGCTTTGCCCGGTTCGAGGCCCAGAGCGCGGTCGCGACCATCGTCGTGCTGTCGATGACCCGCGAGCTCGGCCCGGTGCTCGCGGGCCTGATGGTCGCCGGGCGGGTCGGCGCCTCGATGGCCGCCGAGATCGGCACCATGCGGGTCACCGAACAGATCGACGCGCTGACCACGCTCTCGACCGATCCCTTCAAATATCTGGTCTGGCCGCGGCTGATCGCGGGCCTGTTTATGCTGCCGCTGCTGGTGATTGTCGCCGACGTCATCGGCGTGTTCGGCGGCTACCTGATCGGGATCTACAAGCTCGACTTCGGACCCTACGATTACCTCCATCGCACGTTCGAGTACCTGGAGCCGCAGGACGTGATCTCGGGTCTGGTCAAGGCCGCGGTGTTCGGCTTTCTGGTCGCGCTGATGGGCTGCTATCAGGGCTACCGCTCCAGGGGCGGCGCGCAGGGTGTCGGCGCCGCAACCACCAAGGCGGTGGTCTCGGCCTCGATCCTGATCCTGACGTCCAACTACCTGGTCACTCAGATGTTCTTCAGCCAATGACCGTGAGCTCCCCAAAGCGCCAGCTGGAGCACCCGCCCAAGATCAGGGTGCGAGGCCTTTACAAGGCGTTCGGACCCAAGCAGGTGCTGGACGGGCTCGACCTCGAGGTCGGCCGCGGCGAGTCGGTGGTCGTGATCGGCGGCTCGGGCACCGGCAAATCGGTGCTGTTGAAGTGCATCCTCGGGATCCTGCAACCGGATCGGGGCTCGATCGAGATCGACGGCCAGGAGGTCACCCGGCTGCCGGCCCGGGAGCGCGAACAGGTGATGCACAAGTTCGGCATGCTGTTCCAGGGCTCGGCGCTGTTCGACAGCCTGCCGGTCTGGGAGAACGTCGCCTTCGGCCTGCTCCAGGTCAAGAAGCTGCCGCGCGCCGAGGCGAAAGAGCGGGCGATCGAGGTGCTGGGCCGGGTCGGGCTGCCGCCCGCGGCCGCCGATCTGGCGCCGGCGGAGCTGTCTGGCGGCATGCAGAAGCGGGTCGGCCTCGCGCGCGCGATCGCGACCCAGCCCGAGATCCTGTTCTTCGACGAGCCGACCACGGGTCTCGACCCGATCATGGCGGACGTGATCAACGAGCTGATCGCCGGTGCGGTCCGCCGCCTCGGCGCCACCGCGCTCTCGATCACCCACGACCTCGCCAGCGCGCGCAAGATCGCGGACCGCATTGCGATGCTCTATCTGGGAAAAATCATCTGGCAGGGCCCGGTCGGCCAGATCGACAGGAGCGGCAACCCCTACGTCGACCAGTTCATCCACGGCCGCGCCGATGGCCCGATCAAACTCGACGTCCGCGCGGCTTAGGTGCTCCAATGACCGAGTGGCTAAGAAACCCTTTGGTACGACAACCCAACCGGTCTGCTGGCCGGCGCGGCGAGCGGCATAATGGTCTGGGCTGCTACGTACGCGGTCGCGAAGCCGATCTCGCATATTCGTGAAAAGCGGCTGGAAGCACTAACTTCGCTGAACAATATGGTCATTTGCGAAGCACCGCTCCGGAAGAGAGTATTCGGTCGGCCCGATCAGCTGTTGGCGATTTAGCCGCCGGCATGCGCGCGCTCGCGCGCGATCGGCTCCCGGGATAGTCAATCTCTATTGCTTGGCTCGCAAATATGGTTTGGAAATGGCTGCGCGATGCCTGTTGGGATTAAGATAAATGTTAGATAACGACTCCTTTGTTGAGGAAAATGGAAGGAATAATCTAGATGCACTTTACTATTGCCTTCATGCCAGCAAACATCTCTCCAGAGCACGTCGCGCTGAGATCAGGAATATGCTTCACGCCGCAGCGCGATCAAGCTAGCGCTACCGAGAAGGATCCGAGCTCGGTCAGTTGCAGGCGTAGGCAAAGGCGGCATCCGCAAGCGTGAAGGTGAAGCCGCCGTGGCAGGTGTCGTGGCCATTGACCATGTCAGGGCCGACCATCATCCGGCAGCGGGCGAAACCGGGTCCGACCGCCTCGACGGCGATGCCGAGCGCCTTGGCGGCGCGATCGCGGGCGTACATGGTGTCCCGGACCGACTCGACCAGGCGCTGCCCGGCCCGGTCAGTAAAGGAACTTTTCCTTCGCCATGACCTTGCGCCGGAGCAGCCAGGCTGCACGGTAGCGGTCCTCGCCGTAGGTTCGGGCGAGATGGTCCAGCGCTTCCAGGACCGGTTTGAGGCCGATCGTCTGGGCCCATTCCAGCGGGCCGCGCGGGTAGTTGACGCCGAGCCGCATCGCGGTGTCGATCGCGGCGGCGCTCGCGACGCCGGCCTGGACCGCCTCGGCCGCTTCGTTCGCCAGCATGCAGACCGTGCGCATGACCAGCAGGCCCGGCAGGTCGTCGAGCACCGAGACCTCGATGCCGGCGGCCTGCAGCAGTCCGATCGCGGGCTGCAGCTCCTGGGCGCTGGTCTGGTCGGCGGGCGCGATCGCGAGTCGTTTGCAGCTGCCATAGTCGAGGGCGAGGTCGAAGGCCGCGACCGGCCGGTCCAGCATGTAGCTCCACGCCGTGGCGCCGCGGCCGTCGGTCCGGACCAGGCGCAGCTGGCCGATCCGGATCAGGCCCTCGCCCGAGCGCCGGTCGATCGCGATGCCGGAGGCCTTGAACCGCGGCAGCAGGGCCTCGGCGATCCCGAGCTCGCCCTCGACCAGGATCGTCTTCGGCGGCGGCGCCGGCGGCGCGGTCTGCGGTAGGTGCGCCGGCGCGCCCTCGGCGTAGTCGTAGAAGCCGCGCCCCGCCTTGCGACCGAGCCGGCCGGCCTGGACCAGCTCGCGCTGGATCAAAGACGGCGTGTAGCGCGGATCGTGGTGGTAGGCCTCGTGAATCTGGCGGCTGACCGCGAGATTGACGTCGAGCCCGATCAGATCGATCAACTCGAAGGGTCCAATGAGAAAGCCGCCGGCCTCGCGCATCAAGGCATCGATCGTCGCGACATCGGCGGCTCTCTCCGCCAGCGCCCGCAACGCTTCGCCATAGAACGGCCGGGCCACCCGGTTGACGATGAAGCCAGGCGTCGAGCGGACCTCGACCGCGGTCTTGCCCCAGGCTTCCGCGGTCGCGGTCGCGACCGCCACCGTCTCGGGGGCGCTCGCGAGGCCGCGCACGACCTCGACCAGCGCCATGCGCGGCGCCGGATTGAAGAAGTGCATGCCGACCAGCCGCTCGGGGCGCTGCAATTCGGCGGCGAGTGCTGTGATCGAGAGCGACGAGGTGTTGCTGGCGAGAATCGCGTCCGGCCCGACCAGCGCCTCGAGCTCCTCGAACAGCTGCTGCTTGGCGCCGAGGTCCTCGGCGATCGCCTCGATCACCAGGCCGGCCGGGGCGAGCGCCTCCAGCTCGCGGCAGGCGGTGATCCGGGCGAAGGTCGAGGCCCGCTGGTTGGTGTTGAGCCGCCCCCGGCCTTCCGCGCGCTCGAGTCCCGCCGAGATGCGCGCGAGCGCCGCCTCGACCGCTTTCGCCGCGCCATCGTAAAGCAGCACCCGGTGGCCGGCCGCCGCCGCGACCTCGGCGATGCCGGCACCCATCGTGCCGGCGCCGACCACGCCGATCGGGACGGAGGTTGGAATTGCCGCCATCAGCGGCCCTCGAACTTTGGCGAACGCTTCTCGAGGAAAGCGCGAACCCCCTCGCGATAGTCCCGGGTGCGCCCCGCCTCGCGCTGGAGATCGCGCTCGAGGTCGAGTTGCTCGCCGAGCGTGTTCGCGGCCGAGGCGTTCAGTGCGCGCTTGGTCAGGCCCAGGCCCTTGGTCGGCTGGGTCGCGAGCCTGCGCGCGAGCGCGCTCGCCTCGGGCATCAGCTGCTCGTCGTCGACCACCCGCCAGATCAGGCCCCAGGCGGCCGCCTGCTCGGCCGTGAGCGGCTCGCCGAGCAGGGCCAGACCCATCGCGCGGGCGGCGCCGACCAGGCGCGGCAGCACGTAGGTGCCGCCGGAATCCGGCACGAGCCCGAGCCTGCAGAACGCCTGGATGAATTTCGCCGAGCGCGCGGCGAGCACGAGATCGCAGGCGAGCGCCAGATTAGCGCCGGCGCCGGCCGCGATGCCGTTGACCGCGCAGACGATCGGTCGCTCGAGCCGGCGCAGCCGCCGGATCAGCGGATTGTGAAGGCGATCGAGCGTGTCGCCGAGATCGGGCGGCGCGTCGCCCTCGCCCATGACCCGGTCGGTAAGGTCCTGGCCGGCCGAGAACGCGCGGCCCGCGCCGGTCAGGAGCAGGGCCCGGATCGTCGCGTCCGCCTCGAGCCGATCGAGCGCGCCGGCGAGCTCGGCCTGCATCACCTCGTTGATCGCGTTCAGCTTGTCCGGGCGGTTCAGCGTGATGGTCGCCACGCCCTCGGTCAGCTCCAGGCGGATCGTCGGCTCACTCATGGCAGCAGTATCCCTGGCAATGAGATGCGATAGTATCTAGCACGCGAATCGGCGCGCGCCGAGCGACGAAGGCGAACGAGGGAGGGTCGGCCATGAAGGTTGGGATCGTCGGCGCCGGCATGGTCGGCAGCGCCGCCGCCAACGCGCTGGTGCTGCGCGGTGCGGCGAGTGAGGTCGTGCTGATCGACCAGAACCCGAAGCGGGCGTTTGCCGAGGCCGAGGACATCCTGCACGCGACGCCGTTCGCTCACATCAGCCGGATCCGCGCCGGCGACTACGCCGATCTCGAGGATGCGGGCGCGGTGATCCTGGCGGCCGGCGTCGGCCAAAAACCCGGCGAGAGCCGGCTCGAGCTGCTCGAGCGCAACGCCGCGGTGTTCGGCGACATCCTCCCCAGGGTCCTGGCCGCGGCTCCCGATGCGATCCTGCTGATAGCGACGAATCCGGTCGACGCCATGACCCAGATCGCGACCCGGATCTCGGGCCTGGCGCCGGAGCGCGTGATCGGGTCCGGCACGATCCTGGACACCGCGCGCTTTCGCGCGCTGCTCGGCGCTTATCTTCATGTCTCGCCCAAGTCGGTGCACGCCTATGTGCTGGGCGAGCACGGCGATTCCGAGGTGTTGTGCTGGTCGGTCGCCGATGTCGGCGGCATTCCGGTCGAGGAGCTCGCGCGACAGGCCGGCCGGCCGTTCGATGCCGCGAGCCGCGCAGCGATCGATCAGGGCGTGCGCCGCGCCGCCTACCGCATCATCGAGGGCAAGGGGGCAACCT
>DATAOG010000296.1:0-2878 GCA_036265855.1 Geminicoccaceae bacterium
TCAAGCCGGCGTTCCCCAAGGATGGCACGATCACGGCGGGCAATGCGCCGTGGGCTGACCAGCGGCGCCGCCGCCATGGTGGTCGCCGATGCCGCCTTTGCCGAGCGCAAGGGCGTCGAGCCGGCGGCGCGTCTGGTCACCTACGGGGTCGGCGCGGTCGAGCCCGGCATGTTCGGGATCGGGCCGGTGCCAGCGGTCCGCCAGGCGCTGGAGCGGGCCGGGTGGAAGGTCGGCGACATCGAGCGAATCGAGATCAACGAGGCCTTTGCTGCGATCGCGATCGCTGTCCAGCGTGAGCTCGGTCTGCCCGAGGACGTGTGAATGTCGAAGGCGGCGCGATCGCACACGGCCATCCGATCGGGGCGACCGGCGCCGTGCTCACCACCCGCCTGCTCCATGCGATGCGCCGCGACGGTACCCGGCGTGGGGTGTGACGCTGTGCATTGGCGGTGGACAGGGCATCGCGCTCGCCCTCGAAAGCCTGTGACGAGTGATCGCGTCGCGGCGCGCCGGGGCGACAGGGCGGACTTGAACGCTCACGCGACTCGAGACGATGTACCAAGTGCAGACGGGCACAAGATGTGGGGCATCCTCCTCGCCTGTGCGGCCGCCGCTTCGACGCAGATCTTGATCGAGGTAGGCGGACCTCCCACCCGGGCACCCTGACCCAACTGACTGGAAGATGGTCGCATGAGTCGCAAGAACCTCGATCTCACCCGGCCTCCGGACCTCGCGCACGAGCGGCGGACCGGGCCCTATCGCACGCAGCGGCCGATCTATGTCGACCTGCTGCCGCCCTGCAATCACGCCTGCCCCGCCGGCGAGAACATCCAGGCCTGGCTCGGCGCCGCTCAGGGCGGGCGCTTCGAGGAGGCGTGGCGCATTCTGACGGCCGACAACCCGATGCCGGCGGTGCACGGCCGGGTCTGCTATCACCCGTGCGAGGACGGCTGCAATCGCCAGCACCTCGACAGCGCGGTCAGCATCCACGCGGTCGAGCGGTTCCTCGGCGACGCCGCGATCGAGCGGGGCTGGCGCCACGAGCGTCTGCGCCAAGCTTCGGGCAAACGCGTGCTCGTGGTGGGCGGCGGCCCCTCCGGCCTTTCGGCCGCCTATCACCTCGCGCGCCTCGGGCATGAGGTCGAGATCCGCGACGCCGGCCCGATCGCCGGCGGCATGATGCACTTCGGCATCCCCGCCTACCGCATGCCGCGGCCCGTGCTCGAGGCCGAAATCGGCAAAATCGAGGAGCTGGGTGTCAGGATCACGACCGACCATCGGGTCGAGGATGTCGAGGCCGAGCTCGAGGCCGGGCGCTTCGATGCCTGCTTCGTCGCGGTCGGCGCCCATCTCAGCAGGCGCACCGACATTCCGGCGCGCGATGCCGTGAAGATGCTGGACGCGGTGAGCTTCCTTCGCGACGTCGAAAGCGAGGCGGCGCCGAAGCTCGGGCGGGTCGCGGTCTATGGCGGCGGCAATACGGCCATGGATGCGGCCCGGGTCGCAAGTCGCCTCGGCGCCTCGGAAGCGATGATCATCTACCGGCGCGACCGCGCGCACATGCCGGCGCACGAGTTCGAGGCCGCCGAGGCCGAGGCCGAGGGCGTCGAGATCCATTGGCTGCGCACGATCAGATCGATCGACCGCACGACCGTGACGGTCGAGGTCATGGCGATCGGCGAGGACGGCCTGCCGAGGCCCACGGGCGAGCTCGAGACGCTCGAGGCGGACACGCTGATCATGGCGCTCGGCCAGAAGAGCGAGACCGATTTCCTCAAGAAGGTCGACGGGCTCGCGTTCCAGGACGACGGCACGGTCGTGGTCGACCGCAACATGATGACCGGGCGGCCGGGCCTGTTCGCGGGCGGCGACATGGTGCCGTCCGAGCGCACGGTTACGGTCGCGGTCGGTCACGGCAAGAAGGCCGCGCGCCACATCGATGCCTGGCTGCGCGGCACGGACTTCGAGCGCCCGCCCAGGCACGAGCTCGCGAGCTTCGACAAGCTCCACGTCTGGTACTATACCGACGCCGCCCGGCGGCAGCAGAAGGCGCTCGAGATCACCGAGCGGCTCGCGGGCTTCGACGAGGTGGTGGCCGGGCTCGGCGCCGGCGAGGCGCAGTACGAGGCGCGCCGGTGCCTGTCCTGCGGCAACTGCTTCGAGTGCGACGGCTGCTACGGCGCCTGCCCGGAGCACGCGATCGAGAAGCTCGGCCCCGGCAAGCGCTACCGCTACGACTACGACCTGTGCACGGGCTGCGCGATCTGCTTCGAGCAGTGCCCCTGCCACGCCATCGAGATGATCCCGGAGCCCTCGGCATGAGCATCGACGGCGGCGCCACGCCCGCGACCGCGGCCCGCTCGGGGCGGCTCCGGCCCGCCGCGCGCGAGATCGCGATGATCGACGGCAACGAGGCCGCGGCCTCGGTCGCCTACCGGGTCAACGAGGTCTGCGCGATCTATCCGATCACGCCGTCCTCGCCGATGGCCGAGCTCGCGGACCAGTGGGCAAGCGAAGGCCGGACCAACATCTGGGGCAACGTGCCGGCCGTGATCGAGATGCAGAGCGAGGCAGGCGCGGCGGGGGCGCTGCACGGCGCGCTCCAGGGCGGGGCGCTCAGCACGACCTTCACCGCCTCCCAGGGCCTGCTCTTGATGATCCCCAACATGCACAAGATCGCGGGCGAGCTCACGCCCGCGGTCTTCCAGGTCGCGGCACGCTCGGTCGCGGCCCAGGCGCTCTCGATCTTCGGCGACCATTCGGACGTGATGGCGGCCCGGACCACGGGCTTTGCCCAGCTGTGCTCGAGCTCGGTCCAGGAGGCCCACGACCTCGCGCTGATCGCCCAGAGCGCGAGTCTCGCGGCGCGGCTGCCGTT
>DATAOG010000297.1:0-3447 GCA_036265855.1 Geminicoccaceae bacterium
GCCGGAGCGAGTAGGCATAGAAGGGCGGCGCATCGAGAGCGAGCGCCCAGTGGCTCTTGGGCGGCTCCAGCCCCTCGGTCGCGCAGTCGTCGAGCCGCGTGTGATCGAACGTCCCCGGCCGGACCGCGGCATTGAATCCGCCGACGGTCCGCTCCAACGCGTCGGCCTCGATCTCAAGCTTGCCGGCGAGCTCGCGGATCGAGCCCGCCTGAAGCGGCGGGAACACCGGCGGCATGAAGCGGCCGAGCGCTTTCCGATCGATGATCACATGCGCGATCTGGCCCGGCTGGGCCGCGACCAGCCGGCCCCAAATCGCGTAGCGCTTGGGCCAGAAGTCCTCGCCCTCGTCGTAGAAACGACGGCCGTCCCGGTTGACCACGATGCCGAACGGGACGCAGTCGACCCGGGTGACGATGCCGCCGTCGAACTTGGGCGCCCGGCCGTCGATCGCGACCGCGTGGCACTGCCTGGGGTCGCCGATCTGCCTGGCGCCGCGCTCGAGCAGCACGCGCAGCAGCCGGCCCTGGTTGTAGGGCGTGCCGCGGATCAGGAAGTTGTCGGCGACCTCGCCCCAGGATTCCTTGAGCCAGGCGAGGTTGGCCTCGAAGCCGCCGGCCGCGACGACCAGCGCTTTCGCCCGGACCTTCCAGGCGGCGCCCGCGCGGACAACCGTGGCGGCGGCGAAGACGCCATCCTCGAGCTCGAGATCGGAAACCTCCACGTCATAGAGCACCCGAACGCCGAGCGCCTCGGCCGCGCGGTAGTAGGCGTTGACCAGCGCCTTGCCGCCGCCGAGGAAAAACGCGTTGGTCCGGCCGAGCTGCAGCGTGCCCCCGAGCGCCGGCTGGAACCGCACGCCTCGCGTGCTCATCCAGAGGGTGCAGTCTGCCGAGCCGCGGATCGTGAGGCGCGCCAGCTCCGGATCGCAGGCGCCGCCCGTGACCTTGAGCAGATCGTCGAGGTACTCCGCCTCGGGATAGGCGTCGGTCAGCACTTCGGTCGGTCGCTGGTGCATGCAGCGAAGATTGCGGGTATGGCGGCTGTTGCCGCCCCGATAGGGCCGCGGCGCGGCTTCCAGCACCAGCACGCTGGCGCCGGCGGCGCGCGCCTCGAGAGCGGCGCAAAGGCCCGCATTGCCGCCGCCCGCGACCAGCACATCCAATGGCGGGCTCGCTGCGGTCATCGCCCGGCCCACACGCGCTCGACGTCGCCCGGGCCGGGCATGAGCCGCCGGCGGCGCATCGATCCTCCGAGCGGTGCGCCTGAGCAGGCGCGACGGCGGACGAGGGTGCAAGCGATCACGTTGCGGCCATGGCAAGCGCGGTCCGGCCAACCCGACGTTAACCATCAGCCCCTAACCCGTCCGAGCTCGATGGTCCATGGAATCGTGGGAATCCGTGCGCCGGCAGCAGGGTCGGCGTGGCGCGGGGTCCCAAGGTCGCACGGGCAGCCGAAGACAGCGTCAAGGCTGGGCGTGCCCGCGGCGGTCTGCGGGCCGAAACGGCGGGGCGCCGGGGAGCGCGCGGCGCACGGACGGCACCTGAGGTGCCAGCGCGCGTCTGCGGAGGTTGGCATCATCGAACTGTCATAGGCCCGGCATAGGTTCGCGCCGGCTCACGGCGGCGAGGCCATGCATGCACGACCGGCTGCTGTTCAGCTACGCGTCACCGGACGATCCGGCGCTCCGCCGGGTCACCATCCGGACCATCGAGCGCCTGACCGGTCAGCCCCGCCTGAAGCGCATCTATCTCGATACTCAGCGCTGCCCGCGCGCGGGCGAGAGCCTCTTTGAGGCAGCGATCCGGCATCTCCGGCTCGAGGTCGACTACGATCCCACGCGACTGCAGGCGATCCCGGCCGCCGGACCGGTCGTGGTGGTCGCCAATCATCCGTTCGGCGTGCTCGACGGCCTCGTGATCGGATATCTGATCGCCAAGGTCCGGCCCGACTTCAAGATCCTGACCCACAGCGCGCTCTATCGCGCGCCCGAACTCCGGCCGCAGCTGCTGCCAGTTGATTTCGGCGCGAGCAAAAGCGCGACCGAGACCACTCTTCGTTCCAGAACCGCGGCCCTCGCCTGGCTGCGCGAGGGCGGCGTCCTGGTGGTCTTTCCGGCCGGCGCCGTGTCCACAGTTCGCGCGCCCTTTGCCAAGCGTGCCCTTGACGCGGAGTGGAAGCCGTTCACCGCGCGCGCGGTCATCGAGACCCGCGCGAGCGTGCTGCCGGTGTTCTTCGCCGGCCAGAACAGCCGGCTGTTCCAGATCGCGAGCCACCTCAGCCAGACGCTGCGCGAGGCGCTCCTGTTCCACGAGATATGCAACAAACTGGGCGGCCGGGTGCGCGTCCGGATCGGCGAACCTCTGGACTATCTGGACCTCGCGCATCTCACCGATCGCCGCCGGCTGATGCTGCATCTGCGCGAGCTGACCTACCGGCTCGAAGGCGAGCAGCCCTGCCCACGGCGGCTGCGTCTGCGCGTGCGACGGCGCAGAGATCCGCCCACCCCGCTTGCCAGGAGGATCGCCGGGCCAGGGTGAGGAGCGCCACGAGCAAGATCGCGCCGACCGCGGTCGGCGCGCCTGGCGTTGATCGGCCTTGGCCTGCCACTGGTGATCGAGAGCGGTCGGGCTCGGGAGCTCGAGCCCGACCGCTTGATACACCGCCGGGCGGTGGCGCGCCAAGTGCGCAGCCTGGCAGTCGTCGGCCGGCCTGCCATAATATCCCCAAGGGATATGGCGAAGGTTGAGGCCGACGAATGGGCGCCGCAGCGGCCAAGCTCCGAGACGTGCGGGTGAAACGGCGAGCAGACGGTCACCTCGTCGACCCGGACCACGAGCGGCGGCCGAGGCCGCGAGATCGCCGCCACCTGGAGCCCCTGCTCGTCGAGCTCCGAGCGCAGCTTGGTCGGAGGGCGCGCCAGGACCCCGGCGAGCGCGTCGCCGAGATCGAACCCGGGCGGCAGCCCGCGGATGCCGCTGTTGCGGGGCTCGGGCCCGCACAGATCGGGGAACTGGCCGAAGCCAAGGCGCACGCCCTCGGCGATCAGGCAGCGATCGCCGCCCTGCAGCCAGGCACGGAGCGCCTCCGGCATGGCCCAGACGATGCAGTCGTTGTCGAGCGCGAGCTCGTGTCGGTCGGGAAACAGGCGCAGCGGCGCGAATTTCCAGGCGACGCCCTCGGCCATGCCCGCGTCGAGCACGCGCCGGATGTGGTCGGGGATCTCGCCCGGCACCCGCCAGCCGATCGCGGCCGAGATCGGTCCGGTCCGGCCCCGCGCCTCCTCCGGTGCGATGCCGTTGACGCCGACGACGTAGCCCGCCGCGGCGCCGAACAGCCGTCACGCACCCCAGATCTACAGCCGGAGCGCCTTGAAGCCGCGCGGGCTGACATCGCCCACGGTCCAGCGCACACCCAGGCTCCCGCCCACCGGCCGTCTCCTTGCTCGCA
>DATAOG010000298.1:0-4630 GCA_036265855.1 Geminicoccaceae bacterium
GCGGCGAGCGCGCCCGTGAAGCGCTGGGCGCGGCCCAGGCTCGGGGTCGGCGGGAACGGCAGCTCGTAGCTCGGCCCGATGTCGCGCCGCCTCGGACCGTGGGCGCGGCCGGATGCCGTGAATATCGCGAAGAAGCCGCCGGCAAACCCGCCATCCAGCGCCCGCGGCAGATCGAGATGACCGCGCTCGGACCGCTCCAACAGACTGTCCGGCCGCTCGGCATCGCGCGCCAGCGCCAGCAGCGCATCGTTGTGGCCGTCCAGGATCGGCAGTCGATCCTGACCCGCCGGCGTCGGACTCGGGCGGAGCTCGCTCATTCGGCGGCGGCGAGGCGGGTATCGATGTCGAACTGAAGCTCGGCAAGTCGGGCGTAGAGCTCGTTGCGCTCGATCAGCTCGCGGTGGCTGCCGGTCGCGGTCAGCCGGCCGCGGTCCATGACCAGGATGCGGTCAGCCTTGAGCACGGTCGCCAGACGATGGGCGATCACCAGCGTGGTCCGGCCGCGCCGGAGCCGCTCGAGGGCCTCCTGGACCAGGCGCTCGCTCTCGGCATCGAGCGAACTCGTCGCCTCGTCGAGCAGCAGCACAGCAGGCGCGCGCAGCACGGCGCGCGCGATCGCGATCCGCTGGCGCTCGCCACCCGACAGACGCACGCCCTTCTCGCCGAGGAAGGTCGCGAAGCCATTCGGCAGGCGCTCGATGAACTCGGTCGCGGCCGCCGCGGCGGCAGCGGCGCGCACCTCGTCGTCGCTGGCATCCGGGCGGCCGTAGCGAATGTTGTCCCAGGCGTCGGTCGAGAAGATCACGGGCTCCTGCGGCACGAGGCCGATCCTGGCGCGGAACGCCGCCGGCTCGAGCGTCCTGAGATCGATGCCATCGAAGCAGACGCGCCCGGCGGTCGGATCGTAAAATCGCATCAGCAGCTGGAAGACGCTGCTCTTGCCGGCACCGGAGGGCCCGACCAGGGCCACCGTCTCACCCGGCGCTATCGCGACCTCGAAGTCGCGCAGCACCGTCTGCTCCGGATGCGCGGGATACGCAAAGCTCAGGTGCTCGAAGCGGAGCGCGCCCTGCGGCGGACCCGGCAGCGTCGCCGGCAGCGCCGGCGCGGCGATCTCGGGCTTGGTGTCGAGCAGCTCGAACAGACGCTCGCTGGCGCCGGCAGCGCGTTGCAGATCGCCCATGATCTCGCTCAGCGCGCCCGCCGCGCTCGCCACCACCGAGGCGTAGAAGACGAAGCTTGCGAGCTCGCCGCCGGTGATCCTGCCCGCCAGCACGTCCTGCCCGCCGATCCAGAGCACGACCACGATCGCGCCGAACACGAGCAGGATGACGCAGCCGGCGAGGCCGGCACGCGCCCGGGCGTGCCCGATCGCGGCACCGAACGCCTGCTCGACCAGCGCCCGGAAGCGCCGGCGCTCGCGCTCCTCCTGGCCGAAGGCCTGGACCGTCCGGACCGCGTTCAGGCTCTCCTCGGCGTGGGCGCCGAGCGCGCCCATCTGGTCCTGGGCGAGGCGCGACAGCCGGCGCACCCGCCGCCCGATCACGACGATCGGCACGACCACGAGCGGCACCACGATCATGATCAGGCCGGTCAGCTTGGGGTTGGTGACGATCAGCAGCGCCAGACCGCCGGCCAGCAGCAGAACGTTGCGCAGCGCCTGGGACAGGCTGGAGCTGATCACGGTCTGGATGACCGCGGTGTCGCTGGTCAGGCGCGAGAGCACCTCGCCGGTGCGGGTCAGCTCGAAGAAGCCTGGCGACAGAGCCGTGACCCGGGCATAGACTTCGGCGCGCAGATCGGCGACCAGTCGCTCGCCCAGCCACCCGACCAGATAGGCACGCGCGAAGGTCGCGCCGGCCAGCACCACGATCACGATCAGCGAGGCCCTGAGGCCGTGGTCGAGCGCGCTCGGCCGCCGTGCTCCGAAGCCGCCGTCGATCAGGTAGCGAAGCCCGACGCCGAACACGAGCACTGCCGCGGCCGCGAGCGCCAGAGCGACCAGCGTCGCCACGACCCGCCAGCGGTAAGGCGTGAGATAGCCGGCCAGGCGACGCAGCTGCCGGAGATCCCGACCGGACGCGCGCCCCTGCTGCCGGTTGCCCGGCGCGATGCCTGCTCCGTCCATGCCGACCTCCCGTGCCTTTCTGCGGTCCGGCCCGCCAGCTCCAGCCCGCCTACCCTTGCCGGCCTTGACCGCCCCGGCTATATAGCGGCCGGCGCCAGCGGGAGAAAGCCGGTGAAGAAGGACATTCATCCGGACTACCACGAGATCACGGTCGTGATGACCGACGGGTCGAGCTTCAAGACCAAGTCGACCTATGGCGAGCCCGGAACGACGCTGACGCTCGAGATCGATCCCAAGGTGCACCCGGCCTGGACCGGCGATCGCTCGCGGCTGGTCGAGCGCGGCGGCCAGGTCGACAAGTTCAATCGGCGCTTCTCGAGCTTCCGGCGTCGGAAGTAACTCGGCGCCCCTTCGCCTGGAGATCAGCCGATGAAGGTTCGCAATTCGCTGCGCACGCTGAAGCAGCGGCACAAGGACTGCCGGCTGGTGCGCCGCCGCGGTCGCGTGTTCGTGATCAACAAAACCAATCCGCGCTACAAGGTCCGCCAGGGCTGAGTTCTAGCCACGCTTTTGGAGCCGCCGCCGGCGAGGTCAGGAGCTGGGCGCTCGTGCCGCGCCAACTCCGGTGCAACTAAGGCGCGCCGGTTTCCTGGTTATCCCCGAGTGCAGTGCCCCTCCCCGGTTGAAGCTGGTCGATGCGACCGAGGCGCGCGGCCAAGAGTCGCGGCCCGATGAGCTGGTGATCGGACGGATCATCGAGCCGTTCCTGGCCCTGCGCCCGGCCCGAACATCGGCGTCCGCGCTCTGAGCTCTGGCGTTTTGCGCAAATCGTGCTATGTTAGCGGGATGATGGGACGTGCGCTGTTCGCTCTCGTGTGTCTGATCATCGCCGCGGGGCTGCTCCTGCCGGTGTATCCGGGGGAGGTCGCCGCCCCGCGGAGCGCAGACGCGCGGGACATCGTGATCGCCGATACAGCGGCGCGGGGGGCGGCTGCGATAGCCAGCGGGAGCGGGACTTGCGAGCGGGCCCCGCCGGCCGTGGCCGCTGCGCCCAAGGACTGTGTCAATCTGACCGTCTATTTGATCCTCCGGCCGCTGCCGAAGGCGGGCCAGGCTGGCGACCCTCAACTGCTCGCCCCCAAGCTGAAGACCATCTGATCGCAGGGTAACCGCTCTCTGCGGGCGCAGATCGAAGCTCGACCGAGGGCCATTGCGGCCTGTCTGGCCGATTCCGCTTGGCATCTGCCTCGAAGTCGGTTGACGACGCGCGCCCCGCCGCCGATCTTGTCGCCGAGAACACCTGGATCGGAGCGTGAGGGCGCGCCGATGCGCATGCCGGAACCCGATGCGGCAACCCTCGCCAAGCGGGACACGATCATCGCCGGTCTGCGCGCGATCGTCCCGGGCGAGGGCGTCATCGCGGGTGCGGACGAGCTGCGCGCCTACGAGTGCGACGGCCTTTCGGCGTATCGGAGCCTGCCGATGGCGGTTGTGCTGCCCGAGACCACCGCGCAGGTCGCGGACGTGCTCAAGCTCTGCGATCGGGAGAAGATCAAGGTCGTGCCGCGCGGCGCCGGCACCTCGCTCTCGGGCGGCGCCCTGCCGCTGACCGACGGCATCGTGCTCGGGCTCGGCAAGTTCAACCGGATCCTCGAGATCGACCTCGAGAACCGCTGCGTGGTCGCGCAGCCCGGCGTCACCAACCTCGGCATCACGGCCGCGGTCGAGCACGCCGGCTTCTACTACGCGCCGGACCCCTCGTCGCAGATCGCCTGCACGATCGGCGGCAACGTCGCCGAGAACTCGGGCGGCGTGCACTGCCTGAAGTACGGCCTCACCACCAACAACGTGCTCGGGATCGAGCTCGTGTTGCCGAACGGCGATGTGGTCCGGCTCGGTGGCAAGCACCTGGACGCCGAGGCCTACGACCTGCTCGGTCTGATGACCGGCTCCGAGGGGCTGCTCGGCGTACTGACCGAGGTCACGGTCCGCATCCTGAAGAAGCCCGAGACGGCGCGCGCGCTGCTGATCGGTTTCCCCTCCAACGAACAGGCGGGCGACTGCGTCGCCGCGATCATCGGCGCCGGCATCATCCCGGGCGGGCTCGAGATGATGGACAAACCCGCGATCCACGCGGCGGAGGATTTCTGCCACCCGGGCTACCCGCTGGACGTCGAGGGCCTGCTGATCTGCGAGCTCGACGGCCCGGAGCCCGAAGTCGAGCATCTGATCGGGATAGTCGAGGCGATCGCCCGCCAGTGCGGTGCCGCCTCGGTCCGGGTCAGCCGGGACGAGGCCGAGCGCGAGTGTTTCTGGGCTGGGCGCAAGGCCGCCTTCCCGGCGGTCGGCAAGATCTCGCCCGACTACTACTGCATGGACGGGACGATCCCGCGCCGCCAGCTGCCGCACGTGCTGCACCGGATGCGCGAGATGAGCCAGCACTATGGGCTCAGGGTCGCGAACGTCTTCCACGCCGGCGACGGCAATCTGCACCCCTTGATCCTCTACGACGCCAATCAGCCGGGCGAACTCGAGAGAACCGAGGAATTCGGGGCCGAGATC
>DATAOG010000299.1:0-1857 GCA_036265855.1 Geminicoccaceae bacterium
AGAGGTGCAAGACCGGACCCCCACCGCGCTGGGAATGAGAATGCGCGACGTGCGGGACGATCTGCGCCAAGCTCAGGAACTATGCGATTCCGGCCGGCCGAATCAGGGCCGCGCAATGCTCCACAACATCCTGGACTACATGAATCGAAACCCAGAGGGAAACGACTGAAACCACTGAAACCATAAAGCGGCGCATCGGAACTTACAGTCGCCAAGTTGGCGGCTCTGTTTAGACGCGCGGTTTGAGTAGCCCAGAACCGGACCAGTTTGGTCTGGTTCTGAGCGCTTTTCTTGCCCGGTTCTCGCATCTCGCTTAGAGGCTGGTGCGACCGATTGCGTCGTGCCCGCGATCTGCGTTGTCGCGGACTGCAACTACACGACGGAAATGGATGCCCTGGTCGCGATCGGCGAGGCCTGCCGACAGCTGGCCGGCGGCGGCGAGGACGCGGGTGGTCCGCCGCCAGCAGCGATCGTGATGGCTCATCCGGAGATCGACTGGCGTGGCGGGATCGGTCTGCGCAACGTTCTGACCCACGGCTATCACCGGCGCGACCCGCCCGTGATCTGGCGCGCGACCGGTGAGCTCGCGGCGCCGGTGCGGGCCTGCGAGCCGGGCATAGGCGACGCGTGATCAGCCGGGGTCCTGATCGCTGCCATCAGGGCCGTCCCGGGGCCGGCACTAGCCTTGCCGCGTGCCGCCGGCTATAGCTAGTCGGGAGCAGGCGTGAGGCTGCCGGTCGTATCAGGGAGCGGGCGGCAGGCGGCGTCCGCGTCAATGTTCCGGGAGGCGGAGTGTCGAACGCGGTCGAGCGCGTCGCAATGCGATCGGGGCCGGGCCTGACCGAGGCCGCCGGAGCAGCTTGGCGCGCCCTGCTCGCGGGGGGCTCGGAGCGCGCGAGGAGCGCATCCTGACGATGCAGCTGCCCGATCTGGCGCAGGCCGACACGACCGCCAAGCTGCTCGTGCACAATGCCGCCCGCTTTGGCGCCGAGGTCGCGCTGCGCGAGAAGGAATACGGCATCTGGCGCGCCTACAGCTGGGCCGATTCCAGGCGCAAGGTCGAGGAGCTGGCGCTCGGGCTGCTCGCGCACGGGGTCGGACGCGGCGACGTGGTCGGGATCATCGGCCGCAACCGGCCGCACTGGCTCTGGGCCGAGCTCGCCGCGCACAGCGTCGGCGCGATGTCGCTCGGCATCTACGAGGACGCGCTCGGCAAGGAGGTGCAGTATCTGCTGGCCTACGCCGAGGCCAAGGTCGCGTTCGCCGAGGACGAGGAGCAGGTCGACAAGCTGCTCGAGATCGCGGATCGGCTGCCGCGGCTGCAGTGGATCGTCTACAACGACCCGCGGGGCTTGCGCAAATACGCCGACCCGCGGCTGCTCGCGCGCGCGCAGCTGATCGAGCGGGGCAGGGCCGAGCCCGCCGGCCGGTTCGAGCAGGTGGTGGCCGAGGGCCGGGGCGACGAGGTCGCGGTGCTGTGCACGACCTCGGGCACGACCGCGCACCCGAAGCTCGCGATGCTCCAGCACCGGCCGCTGCTCGGGCACGTCTGTGCCTATCTGCGGGCCGAGCCGCGCGAGCCCACCGACGAGTACGTCTCGATCCTGCCGCTGCCCTGGATCGTCGAGCAGGTCTACGTCGCGCTGATGCCGCTGCTCTCGCGGATCAGGGTCAACTTCCCGGAGGACGACCGGACGCTGATCAGCGATCTGCGGGAGATCGGGCCCTCGCACGTGCTGTTCGCGCCGCGCGTGTGGGAGCAGATCTCGGCCGACGTGCATGCCCGCATGCTCGATGCCAACCGCCTGAACCAGATCGTGTTCGAGCGCGCGGTCAAGGCCGGGCTGAAGGCGCTCG
>DATAOG010000300.1:0-1968 GCA_036265855.1 Geminicoccaceae bacterium
CGCTGCGGGCAAGACCATGAGCGAAGAGGAACGCAGGCGGGCGGTGGAAGCGATCGCCGGCGAGAGCGCGCCGGTAGTGCAACGCTACGCCGTCGGCTAGAAGATCGCTTTCGAGCTCAGCACCAATCTGGCGATCGCTGAAGTCTGAGGTGTTCCGCGCCGCTGGATGAGGTGGCTCGCTCGCAGCAAGGCTGCCGATGATGACCGCGTCGGGCCATTCATGCCGGTTTCACCATGTCCGGTGATCGGGTCGTTCCGGATCCATCCTTTCGTGCGGACGGCATCGAGCCGATTCCGCTGCTCGACGTGCGCGCGGTGCGCCAGTCGTTCGCCAGGGCGGGCGGCGGCGAGCTGCCGGTGCTCGACGGCATCGATCTCAGGCTCGCCGAGGGCGAGATCGTCGGCCTCCTCGGCCGCTCCGGATCCGGCAAGTCGACTCTGCTGCGCATCATTGCCGGCCTCGCGACGCCCTCGGGCGGCGAGGTCTGGTATCTGGGCTCGCGCGTTGCCGGCCCGGCACCCGGGATCGCGCTGGTGTTTCAGAGCTTCGCGCTTTTTCCGTGGCTGACGGTGCTCCAGAACGTCGAGATCGGTCTCGAGGCGCTCGGCGCGCCCAAGGCCGAGGTTCGCCGGCGCGCGCTCGCCGCGATCGACCTGATCGGGCTTGACGGGTTCGAGTCCGCCTATCCCCGCGAGCTCTCGGGCGGGATGCGCCAGCGCGTCGGCTTCGCCCGCGCTCTGGTCGTCAATCCCAACGTCCTGCTGATGGACGAGCCCTTCTCGGCGCTCGACGTGCTGACCGCCGAGACCCTGCGCACCGACTTTCTGGATCTGTGGGGCGAGGGCCAGCTGCCGATCAAGGGCGTCATTCTCGTGACCCACAATATCGAGGAGGCGGTTCAGATGTGCGATCGCGTGCTCGTCTTCTCGACCAATCCCGGCCGGATCGTCGAGGCGATCAGGGTCGACCTGCCGCAGCCCCGGGACCGCCTCGATCCGAGCTTTCGCGAGCTGGTCGAGCGCATCTATGTCGCGTTGACCGCGGGGCCGCTCGGGCAGCGCGCGCCGGCGCGCGCCGAGCGGTTCCCCGGTCTCGGGATCGCGACGATCCTGCCGCGGGTCTCGTCCAACCTGCTGTCGGGCCTGATCGAGGCGGTCGCGGCCCCGCCGTATGACGGCGAGGCCGACCTGCCGGAGATCGCCGCGGCGCTGCACATGGAGATCGACGACCTCTTCCCGGTCGCGGAGACCTTGCAGATGCTGCGCTTTGCGATCGTCGAAGGCGGCGACATCCGGCTGACCGAGGTCGGCCGCCGCTTCGCCAGCGCCGACACCGACGAGCGCAAGCGGATCTTCGCCCGGCACCTGCTCACCTATGTGCCGCTTGCCGGCCAGATCCGGCGGGTCCTCGACGAGCGGGCCAGTCACCGGGCGCCCAAGAGCCGCTTTTCCGACGAGCTCGAGGACTACATGACGCCGGAGGCGGCCGAGCGGACCCTGCGCGCGGCGATCAGCTGGGGACGTTACGCGGAGGTGTTCGCCTACGACGATGACACCGCGACCTTCAGCCTGGAGAACCCGTGAGCAGGGCCACGTTGCCCGGAATCACGGAATGAGCTCACAGCCCGAGCCGGCAGGCAGTCCAGCGGCCGCCGGCCGCGCTCGATTCGGCTGCGGCCTCGACGAACGCGACGCCGCGCGCACCGTCCACGACGGTCGGGAAGTCGAGTGCCAGCGGGTCGGCCGGCTGGCCGGTGCGGCGGGCGACAATCGCCTCGGCGGCATCGGTATAGAGGTTCGCGAAGGCCTCGAAATAGCCCTCGGGATGGCCGAGCGCGACGCGGGTCGCGCGCCGGGCCTCAGCGCTCAGGCCCGGCCGGCCGCGGGTCAAAAGCTCGGGAAAACCGTCGAGCCGCCGGTGCAGCAGCTGGTTCGGCTCCTCCTGGTGCCACTCGAGGCCGCCCTGCT
>DATAOG010000301.1:0-5682 GCA_036265855.1 Geminicoccaceae bacterium
TGCTCTACCTGGCCACGATCAACTACACCGGCGTGCTTGGCCGGCTGTCGTTGACGGTCGCAATCCTGCCTTTCATGGTCTGGTGGACGTTCGGGATCGGCCGGGCGCTGTTCGATTTCACCCAGCACGGCGCTTGGGCCCTGCGCGATGCCGCCCACGTGCTGGAATCTCTTTTCCTGCTGGTCGGCTTCGTATTCGCCGGCGATCGGAATAGTTTTGAGCGGTTCTTCGACTGGCTGCCCAAGCTGCTGGCGATCAGCGTCATCTATGGCCTGCTGTACCCGTTCCAGGACGAGATTGCCAATCTGTCGCCGACGATCATGTCGGGAGCGGGCTATCCGGCACCGATTTTCGGCAGCATGTCCAATACGCCGCAGCTGATGATCATGGCCGCGGTCTATCTGATGCTGTTTCGCAGCAACCGGCTGCTCGCGAATGTGGTGGCGGTGTTGATCATCGGCTACACGGTCGCGATCTTCCAGGCCCGGACCCTTTACCTAATCCTGCTGGCGGTGTTCGGCTTCATCGTCTTTTACCGTCGCTCGGCGATCAGCAATCTGGGCCTCCTCGCCATCCTGTCGGGGTTCCTGCTGGCGCTGATCACGCTAGTCGGGCTGCACTTCGAGGGCCGACTCGGCGCCGACTTCGGGCCCGGGTTCCTGGTCGCCCATTTCCTGGCGATCTTCGGCATCTGCGATCCCTCGTACCCGGGCGTCTGCTCAGCGGCCGAGGGGGTCGACCAGCGGCTCGAGTGGTGGACCAAGATCTACGACAGCATGACCAAGGATCCGTTCAGTCTGCTGCTCGGGCTCGGCTACGGCCTGCCGTTGACCGACTTTCACGGCTCCTCCGGCGCGCAGGTGCGCGAGCCCCACAATTCGTATCTCAGCGTCCTCGCGCGGACCGGAATCGTGGGCGTCATCTGCTGGGGCATGATGATGCTCGAGTTGCTTCGTCGCTGGCACAACACCTATATCCGCTGCCGCGTGCTCGGCTGGCGCGAGGGCGAGAACCGGCTGCTGGTGCTGATGGTCTTCTTCATCTCCAGCTGGGTGCTGGCGCTCGGCGAAGACGGCTTCGAGAAGCCATACAACATCATTCCGTTCTACTTCTTCTGGGGTATCGCGCTCCGGTTGAGCCTGCTGCTGGAGCGGGGTCAGATCGGGCCGGCCGCCGAGCAGGTCTATCCCGATCCCTACCAGCCATAGACCGACCTGCCTTGCCGGGCGGACGCTGGTGCGCGACTGGCTCGCAGCTCGGCCCGCATTTTGTGGTGGAGTTGCGAATTTCCTACCGGATGTTGACGCAGGCTCGGATTTCGCCTCTTCTGAGGCGTCTGTGAGAGCAATCATACGATCGGGACCTCCCTCTTGAGCGTCGCTGCAGTCGATCCGACAACCGCGCCCGAGCCCGCGGCCAACTCGGCGCGGCGCAAACTGCGGGTCCTGCTCAGCGCGTTCGAATGCGCGCCAGGCGTCGGCTCGGAGACGGAGGTCGGGTGGCGCTGGGCGCTCGAGATCGCGCGTCTTGGGCATGAAGTCGTGGTCCTGACCTGGACCCGCGACCGTGCGCTCATCGAGGAGGCGCGCGCCGCCGGCATCCTGCCGCCATCGGTCCGCTTTGAGCACGTGATGCCGTGGTGGCTCGACGCGCTGGCGCGGCGCGGCCTGCCGCTGCAGCTGGTGCATCTGTCCTGGCAGGCGATCGCGTACCTTCAAGCCCGCAAGCTGATCGAGCGCGAGTGCTTTGATCTCGTCCATCACATCACCTACTGCGTGATCCGCCAGCCGAGCTTCATGGGCCGGCTGCCGCTGCCGTTCGTGCTCGGACCAGTCGGCGGCGGCGAGACGGCGCCGCTTGCGCTCCGCCGCGGCATGGGCGCTCGTGCCTGGCTGCTCGACCTGGTGCGCGACGGCCTCAATCTGATCGCCCGTGCCGACCCGATCACCCGCAGCGCGCTGCGCGCTGCGCGGCTGATCTACGTCTCCAGCCCGGATACCGCCCGGCTGGTCCCCGACCGGCTCCAGGGCAAGGTCCGGGTTCGGCTCCAGGTCGGCATCGACGAGCGCGAGATTCTCGAAACGGCCCGGAGCGATCCGCACGCCGACGCCGAGATGCGGCTCCTCTATGGCGGACGCTGCCTCGGCTGGAAGGGCATGCACCTCGGCCTGGAGGCCCTGGCGAGACTGCGGGCCGACGGCTGGCCGGCCCGCCTGAGCATAGCCGGCACCGGCCCCGCCGAGCCGCGCTGGCGGGCGGCGGCCAGGCGCCTCGGCATCGAGGCTGCGATCGACTGGCTCGGGTGGGTTCCCCACGAGCGCATGCCAGAGGTCTACCGCGCCCACGACGTCCTGCTGTTCCCGAGCCTGCACGATTCCGGCGGCCATGTCGTGCTCGAGGCCATGGCACATGGCCTGCCCGTCGTCTGCTTCGATCTGGGCGGCCCCGGCAGCGCGGTCGATGCCAGCTCCGGCCGGGTGATCGCGACCGCGGGGCGCTCACGCGCCGATGTGGTCGCCGAACTGGCCGATGCCCTCCTGGAACTGGGCGATCCGCAACTGCGGCGGCAGCTCGGAGAGAGCGCGCGCAACCGAGTTCGGCGGTACGACTGGCGCCGGCAGGTGGCCGCCGTCTACGCCGAGATCGACGCGGCGCTCTCGCCGGGCGAAGCGGCCTCCAAGGCCGCCATCGGGGCGCCTATAGCGACCCGACCCTGACCTGGCATTTGCGTTCCAGGCGGACCTCGGCCCACAGGGCATACGTGCTCGAGCGCGGGCGCCAGACCACGCTCATTTTCGAGATCGCGAGGGCAATCCGGCCGGACCGGCCGCCCAGGAGTCGTCCGCACGGCGGCCATTTTGGCTCGGGGGCGACTGTCGACTCGCTCGTCGCGCGGATCATCCAATCCGACAACTTTGTCTGCCGTCGCGCGATGACCCGCTCTCTCGTCGCGCCAGAGATGGTGTCGAGCCTTCCGCGCCGGGGAGTTCCACCGCGAGCTGGGCCGATCCGGCGACAGGCTCACCGCTCCGCGATCTCGAGGACCATGCCGTCGTAGGCGGGCTCGACGCCTGCGGGCAGCCGGCTCTGCAGATCCCAGTAGTCGAGCTCGTGGTTCATGTGGGTGAGCACCGCCCTGCGCGGCCGGAGCTCGGCGATCCAGGCGAGCGTCTGCTCGAGATGGGCGTGGCTCGGATGGGGGCGCTCGCGCAGGCAGTCAACGAGCCAAACCTCGAGGCCCGTCAGCGCCGCGAGCGCCGCCTCGGGCAAGCCATTGACATCCGGCGAATAGGCGAAGGCGCCGGTCCGGAAGCCCCAGCTCGGGAGCCGGCCGTGGTGCTGCTCGAACGGCTCGAACGCGAGCTCACCGACCGTGAACGGCCCCTCGAGCTCGATCGGGGTCAGCGCCGGTCGCCACCAGCCTTTCTCCGGCTCCGGCGGCAGGAAGGCATAGCCGAAGCGCTCCCGGATACGGGCGAGCACGGCCGCCTCGCCGTAGGCGTCGATCGCCCGGTCCATCACGAAATTGAGGCTGCGCACGTCGTCGATCCCATTGATGTGGTCGGCGTGGGCGTGCGTGTACAGGATCGCGTCCAGCCGGTCGACGCCGGCGTCCAGGCACTGGCAACGCAGATCGGGCGGCGTGTCGACAAGTACCCGCGTGGCCCCGCGGTCGATCAGGATCGCGCAGCGCCGCCGCCGGTTGCGCGGCTCGCCGGACGTGCAGACCCGACACCGGCAGCCGATCACCGGCACACCGCTCGACGTGCCGCAGCCGAGCACGGTCACCCGCATGCGACGTCGGCGGGTGGTCGGGCCTTGGCGAAAAGCCGAAAGAAGTTCGCCGTCGTTGCCCGCTCGACCTCGTCAGTCGGGATCTGCTTGATCTCGGCCAGTCTCGCGGCGACCACGGCAACGTGGGCGGGTTCGTTGCGCTGGCCGCGGAACGGCTCGGGCGCGAGATAGGGCGCGTCGGTCTCGAGCAGGAGACGATCGAGCGGCAGCTCGCGCACGGTCGCGCGCAGCTCGTCCGAGCGCCGGAAGGTGAGGATGCCGCCGATCCCGAGATAGAGTCCGAGGTCGACCGCCTCCCAGCCGAGTTCCGGGCTCGAGCTGTAGCAGTGGATCACGCCGGTGAACCGGCCGGCCGCCATCGCCTCGCGCAGGATCGCGATAGTATCCTGATCGGCATCGCGCGTGTGCACGACCAGCGGCAGTCCGCTCGCGCGCGCCGCTTCAATGTGAGCCCGGAAGACCCGCGCCTGCACGTCCCTGGGAGCGTGATGGTAGTAGTAGTCGAGGCCGCTCTCGCCGACCCCGATCACCTTCGGATGCTCGAGCTCCGGGAGCAGCGGCGCTGGATTCTCAATGCACTCCTTTGCCGCCCGATGCGGGTGCACGCCCACCGAGCAGTAGACGCCCGGATTGGCCTCGGCGAGCGCGAGCACCCGCCCGAAAGTGTCCAACCGCGTGCCGATGGTCTGCATCACCTCGACCCCGGCCGCCCGCGCCCGGGCGAGCACTGCCTCGCCCTCCTGAGCGAGCGCCGGGAAATCCAGATGACAGTGACTGTCGACCAGCATGCCGGCGCTATTCGGGAAACCTCGGAAACACGCCGACCGGCTTGGGGAGCGCCACGCCCGGCCGCAGCGTCGCGCCCTTTCCATGGTAATGCTTCAGGCTGCGCGCGCCGCGGTCGATCCCAAGCTGATCGAGGATCCGGGCCGACGCGTCGGGCAGGAATGCCTGGGTCAGCAGCGCCAGCCGGCGGATGATCTCGGCAAGCGTGTAGAGCACGGTCGCCATGCGCGCCGGGTCGGTCCGGCGAAGCGCCCATGGCGCCTCGGCGTCCACGTAGCGGTTGGCAGCACCGACCAGCTCGAAGATCGCCTCGAGCGACCGGCCCAGGGCCTGGACGGCCATGGCCGCGCGGACCTGCTCGAGCAGACCTGACGAAGCCTCGAGCAGATCGCGGTCGCTGGCGAGAAGCTCGGCCGGCGCCGGCAGCCGGCCACCACAGTTGCGCTGGATCAGAACCAGCACGCGCTGCACCAGATTGCCATAGTCGTTGGCGAGATCCCGGTTCATCCGGGCGATCATCGCCGCCCGGGAAAAATCGCCGTCGTTGCCGAACGGCACCTCGCGTAGCAGGAAGTACCGGGTTTGGTCGAGGCCGTAGTCCTCGATCAGCTGCAGCGGATCGATGACGTTGCCGAGCGATTTCGAGATCTTCTGGCCGTCGTTGGTCCACCAGCCGTGGGCGAAGATCCGCCTCGGCGGCTCGAGCCCGGCCGCCAGCAGGAACGCCGGCCAATAGATGGCGTGGAAGCGGAGGATGTCTTTCCCGACCACGTGCAGGTCGGCCGGCCAGAAGCTTTGGAACCGCTTGCTATCGGGGTCGGGGTAGCCAAGCGCCGTGATGTAGTTGGTGAGCGCGTCCAACCAGACGTAGATCACGTGGTCGGGATCGTCGGGCACCGGGATGCCCCAGCGGAAACTCGTCCGCGAGACCGAAAGATCCAAAAGGCCGCCCCTGACGAAGCTGATCACCTCGTTGCGGCGCGCCGCTGGCAGCACGAAGTCCGGATGCTCCTCGTACCAGCGCAGCAGCGACTCCTGCCAGGCGGAAAGACGGAAGAAGTAGCTCGGCTCCTCGACCCATTCGACCGGCGCCCCGGTCGG
>DATAOG010000302.1:0-2969 GCA_036265855.1 Geminicoccaceae bacterium
ATGTCCATCGCATCGTGCAGGCAGTCGGCGATCGCCTGGCCGACCAGCGGGTGGTCCGGGACCTCGCGCTCGCCGACCAGGTTCTCGGCGCAGGCGAGCTGGTCGGGAAAGACCGCGGCGATCAGGTCCTCGGCGTCCATGCGCGCGAGCTGCGCCGGCACCTTGCGGCCGCCGCGAAAACGCGGCAGCGCCAGCGCGACCGCCGCGACCCAACGCCAGCGGGTGATGAACATCGGCGCGTCCAGCAGCGCCTGGATCAGCAGCGGCCGCACGCTCGCCGAGTGCAGGTAGCGCGCGACCTCGGCGAGCTCGAAGCTGTGCGCCGTGGTCAGCGACAGCACAATGTTGTCCTCGGTCGCGGCCGCCTGCAGCTCGAAATTGAACTTGCGGCAGAAGCGCTTGCGCAGCGCCAGGCCCCAGGCGCGGTTGATCCGGCTGCCGAACGGCGAGTGGATCACGAGCTGCATGCCGCCCGCTTCGTCGAAGAAGCGCTCGAGCACGATCCGGTCCCGGGTCGGCAGGCAGCCGAGCGCCGCATGGCCCGCGGCCAGATATTCGGCGAGCTGGGAGGCGGCAGGCTCCTCGAGCCCGCGCTCCGCGATCAGCCATGCCTGCGCTTCGCCGCCGGCCGGGTCGGTCGTCAGATGCCGGGAAATCTCGGTCCGCAGGCGCGAGACCGAGGCCGAGAGCTCGTCGCTGCGGCCGGGCGCCTCGCCGAGCCAGAACGGGATCGTCGGCGGCAGCCCGTGCGCGTCCTCGACCCGGACGACCCCGCTGCCGACCCTGAGGATCCGGTAGGAGGCGTTGCCGAGCTGGAAGATGTCGCCGGCCATGCTCTCGATCGCGAAGTCCTCGTTGATCGTGCCGATCAGCTGGCTTTCCGGTTCGAGGATCACCTGGTAGTCGGCGGTGTCCGGGATCGTGCCGCCCGAGGTCAGCGCGGTCAGCCGCGCGCCGCGCCGGCCGCGTAGCACGTGATTGATGGCGTCGTGATGGATCAAGGCACCCCGCCGGCCGCGCCGCGTGCTGAAGCCCGCGGCCAGCATCGTCACGACCGCGGCGAAATCCTCGCGCGGCAGCGCGCGGTACGGCCAGGCCCGGCGCGCGAGCGCTAAGAGATCGTCTTCCTGCCATTCGCGCGCCGCGACCTCGGCCACGATCTGCTGCGCGAGCACGTCCAGCGGTTGTTCTGGGATCGCGAGGCGGTCGAGCTCGCCGCGGCGCACGCTGTCGAGGAGTGCTGTGCACTCGACCAGCTCGTCCCGGGACAGCGGAAACAGCCGGCCCTTGGGCGTGCCGTCGATCGAGTGGCCGGAGCGTCCGACCCGTTGCAGGAAGCTCGCGATCGAGCGCGGCGAGCCCAGCTGGCAGACGAGGTCGACCTCGCCGATGTCGATTCCGAGCTCGAGCGAGGCGGTCGCGACCAGCGCCCGGAGCGCGCCCTGCTTCAGGCGTTGCTCAGCATCGAGCCGTTGCTCCTTGGCGAGGCTGCCGTGGTGCGCGGCGACCTCGCTCTCGCCCAGGCGTTCGGAAATCTGGCGAGTCACCCGCTCGGCGAGCCGGCGGGTGTTGACGAAGATCAGCGTCGTGCGATGGGCCTGGATGAGCCGGGTGAGCCGGTCGTAGACCTGCTGCCAGACATCCGCCGACATCACGGCTTCGAGCGGCGCGTCCGGGACCTCGACGGCGAGGTCGCGCGCGCGGCGGTGGCCGGTGTCGATGATCGTGCAATCGTCGGCAGGACCGCCGTCTGGCCCGGCGCCCACCAGGAAGCGCGCCACATCCTCGATCGGCTTCTGGGTCGCCGACAGGCCGATCCGCAGCAGAGGGTGGCTGCAGAGTGCTCCCAGGCGCTCGAGCGAGAGCGCCAAATTGACGCCGCGCTTGTTCGGGGCGAGCGCATGGATCTCGTCGACGATCACAGTCCGGCTCGTCGCCAGCACCCTCCGGCCGGATTCCGAGCCGAGCAGGATGTAGAGCGACTCGGGCGTGGTCACGACGATGTGCGGCGGGCTTTTGCGCATGCGCTCCCGCTCGCCCGCCGGCGTGTCGCCGGTGCGCACCCAGGTCCGGATCTCGACGTCGGGCAACCCCTGGGCCTGCAGTGCCTCGCGGATGCCGGCGAGCGGCGCTTCCAGATTGCGACGAATGTCGTTCGAGAGCGCCTTCAGCGGCGAGACGTAGACCACCTGGGTCTCGTCCTCGAGCCGGCCCTCCAGGCCTTGCCGCAGCAGGTCATCGATCGCGGCCATGAAGGCGGCGAGAGTCTTGCCCGAGCCCGTGGGTGCGGCGATCAGAGTGTGCCGGCCGGCACGAATCGCCGACCAGGCCTCGACCTGCGCCGGGGTCGGCGCCTGAAAGCTCCGATCAAACCAGGCGGTGACCGCCGGATGGAACAAGGCCGGGTGCAAGGGGCAGGGACCGATCGTGGTGAACGGGCGATGAGGTTAGCACAAAGTGGCAACTTGGCGGGCGAAATCAACGCCGGACCCGCCCCGGCCCGACGTGGCGAGAGACGTCCCGCGCGGCTACAGGAGCTTGGCCTCGAGCTCGATCTTGGTGCCGGCCAGCGCCTTCGAGACCGGGCAGTTCGCCTTGGCGGTCTGTGCCTGCTTCTGGAACTCGGCCTCGTCGAGCCCCGGAATCCGCGCCTCGGTGACCAGCCGGATGCGTGGGATCGCGAAACCGCCGTCCTGCTGCTCGATGTGCACCGTGGCGGTCGTGTGGATCCGCTCGGGCTTGTGGCCGGCCGCCGACAGGCCGGCCGCGAGCGCCATCGAGAAGCAGCCCGCGTGCGCCGCGCCGATCAGCTCCTCCGGGTTGGTGCCATCGCCGCTCTCGAACCGGGAGCGGAACGAATACGGACCCGACCAGGCGCCGCTGCCCAGGCTCACCCGTCCCTGGCCCGAACGCAGGTCGCCCTGCCACTCGGCTTCGGCCTTGCGCGCAACCATGACCTCTCCCCCTGA
>DATAOG010000303.1:0-2954 GCA_036265855.1 Geminicoccaceae bacterium
GTCGTAGAGACGATCGGCGCGCACCGTGGTCATGCCGCGAGCATAGGCGTGCGGGCAATCGCAGACCTTCACAGGCCGTCGAGCGTGTAGAGCGACTGGGCGCTGCGGACGCCGCGGAGCGCGTAGCGGCCGATCGAGACCAGGCGATCGGCGGACCGCGTGGCGGCGCGCGCGAACGCCTCGGAGATCAGAAGGTTGCGGTCGTGCTGGCCGCACAGCGCCTCGATCCGCACGGCTTCGTTGACCGCCGGCCCGATCACGGTGAAGTCGAGCCGGTCGGTGCTGCCGACGTTGCCGTAGTAGACGGCGCCGAGATGGAGGACGAGATCGAGGTCCATGATCGGCAGCTCCGCCCGCGCGCGCTCGGCGCCGAGCGCCCGCACATCGCCGAGCGTCCTGGCCGCGGCATCGAGCGCCAGCTCGCAGACCTCGGCGGCCGGGCGGCCGTTCAAGGGAAAGGTCGCGAGCAGGCCGTCGCCCAGGAACTTCAGCACCTGGCCGCCGAAGGCAATGACGTTCGGCACCAGGCAGTCGAAATAGGCGTTCAGCATCTCGACCACGTGGTCACGCGGGAGCCGGTCGGTGCTCGCGGTGAAGCCGCGCAGGTCGGCGTAGAAGATCACCGCCTTGATGACCTCGAGAGTGCCGCGCCGGATCTCGCCGTCGAGGATGCGGCGCCCGGCCTCGGGGCCGACGTAGGTGTCGAGCAGGTTGACCGCGATGTCGTGGCCGAGCCGGGCCTGGAGCGCGAGCGCGAGGCGCGGCATCAGGTGCTTGAGCGCGGCGATGTCGTCGTCGGCGAAGCCGCCCGGCCGCTTGGTCGTCCAGGACGAGATCAGGCCGGTCTGATCGTCGACCACGCCGTTGACCCCGAACCAGGTCCGCTGGGCCAAATAGTCGGTGGCGCCGTCCTGTCGGAACTGCTCGAGCAGCGGAAACTCGATCGGCTCGTTGACGTCGAGCCGCACCCGCAGATGATTGACCCCGAGATCGACCATGCGCTTGAACGGGCTCGTCAGATAGTCCTCGGACGGGGTCAGCCGATGGATGTAGACATCGGTGCTGATGCCCTGGTCGGCGCGCCAGGAGCAGCCCATGCCGCGGAACCGGGGGTGCAGCGTCTGGGCGCTGACGAAGCCGCGCCAGATCGGCACGTCGAGCGCGACGAGCCGCTCGCAGAAGCCCTCGACCAGGTTCTCGAAGCTGGTCCGCAGCAGGCCCCGCTCGACCAGCCAGTCGGTGATCCGGCTGATCTCGGGGCGTTGGGCCGCCGTGAGCATGGTCGCCTCGCCTGCCAAGCCTCGGCGCCGGCGCCAGGCGGCCGGAGCCTTCCCCTTACTTGTGCATCGCCCATAGGATCGCAACCGGAGCGCTCCCGAAGGCAGGGAGTCCCCCGGCGAACAGAACGGGAACCAGGGCGCATCCGCCGGGCCGGCCGCCGCGGGCGGCTTTCGCCACGCCGGGTGGCTTCGGCCCTCTCCAATCGCTAGGATCGGCTCGAATCGGACCCGGGGAGGCGGGGCATGCGGCTTTCGGACTATTCGGTGCTGAGCTTCGATTGCTACGGCACGCTGATCGACTGGGAGACCGGGATCGCGCGGGCGCTCGGACCATGGCTCGAGCAGGCGGGCGTACGGGCGAGCCGCGAGGAGATCCTGGCGGCCTTCGCGGACGCGTAAGCGCCGCAGCAGGCGGCGACCCCGGACCTGCTCTATCCGGAGCTGCTGGCACGCGTCCATGGCGCGCTCGCGGCGCGGTTCGGCATTTCGCCCGACCCGCAGGCGGCGCGCGCGTTCGGCGCCTCGATCGCGGACTGGCCGGCGTTTCCGGATTCCGCGCCGGCGCTCGCCTATCTGAAGCAGCACTACCGGCTCGTGATCCTATCGAACGTCGACCGGGCGTCCTTCGGCCAGAGTCAGGATAGGCTCAAGGTCGCGTTCGATGCCGTCTACACGGCGCAGGACATCGGCTCGTACAAGCCCGATCCGCGCAATTTCGAGTACCTGCTGGCCAGGCTCGCCGAGCAGGGGATCGCGCCGCAGCAGATCCTGCACACGGCGGAATCGCTCCATCACGACCACATCCCGGCCAAGCGCTTCGGGCTTGCCACCTGCTGGATCCACAGGCGCGTGGGGCAGGCGGGCCACGGCGCGACGCGCCCGCCGGAGGTCGAGGTCCGGCCCGACTTCCGGTTCACGACGCTCGGCGCGATGGCCGCGGCGGATCGCGCCGAGCGCGCCGGCTAAGGGTCGGATCGGTCGGCGTCGGCTCGGACCAGCTCGCCCAGGCGCTTGGCGGCCAGCGAGATGAACTCGACGTTGAGCGGGTCGAGCTCAGAGAGCACGGCCGCGAAGCCCGTGACGTCGCCGGCATGGGCCGCTTCCTCGAGGCGGCGGCGCATCGGCTGCCACTGGTCGAACATCGCGCTGACCCGCACCCGGGCCGCCGGGCCGAAGTCGGCCGGCAGGGCTTCCGGATCGTTGACCCCGCGGTTTCGCGACTCGATCTCGAGCAGCTTGATAGCGTCCCAGACGGTCGCCAGCCCGGCGCCGCCGCCGCCCTCGCCCCCGAGCGTCCTTGCCCGGTGCTCGACGAAATCCTGGAGGCGCCGGGCGTCCTTGTAGGGGTCGATGATTTCCCAGCGGAAGCGGTGCGACAGGTTCAGCGCGGTGAAGATCCTGGCGACGCTCCTTTCCCGGACGCAGTTCTGCGTCCCGGCGGCGGTCTGCACGAAGCTGATCGTGAAGGTGGCACTGTTGTCGCCGGTGATGTCAACGCTGTTGATCACCGGCAGATAGTGGTGCCCGTCGGCCGGAGACCGGAACACCGCGTAGGTCGGCGCGAGCCGGCAGCTGGTCAATGACCTGGCGCAGGCCTTGTAGACCGCGGGCCAGAAAGTCTGGTCGAGCTCCTGCCGGAGATCGGGGTCGAGCGCGTCCTGGAACTTCTGCCAG
>DATAOG010000304.1:0-4984 GCA_036265855.1 Geminicoccaceae bacterium
GGATATGCATAGTACCCTCCCGCACTACTCACAGAGGGTGCGTCCGCCGGGCCCAGCCATGCTAGCGCTGACACCCGGTGGCGCGACCCTTCGCCGCAGGCACTATGCGCTTCCCGCGGCTTTTTGTCACGTGACCAGAGGGTATTTCGCGGCGGCAAAGCGGCTGCTTCGGATTCCTCCCCGGGCTTAATCCGCTGATTAGGCGGAATGACGCTTCGGCCGGGTCGATACCGATCTAATGAATATCTTCCTGTTCCTTGAAGGCTTGGCGCAGCCGTTCGATCGAGAAACCGGGCTGCTTTGACGCCTCGATGATGACCCGCTCGCGCCGCGCGAGCAGATCGACTGCCGCCGGGATTTTCTCCACCGCATCGTGCGGGATCACGACCGCGCCGTGGCGGTCGGCGTGCACCAGATCGCCCGAGCGGACGATCATGCCGAACACGTCGACCTCGCAGCCGAAGCCGACCGTGTGGCCATGCGCATGCGATGGCGTGACCTTGCCGCACAGCACCTGGAAGTCGGGCGCGATCGCGTCGAGGTCCCGCACGCCGCCGTTGGTGACCAGGCCGAGACAGCCCAGACCTTTGTGGATCGCGGTGTTGACCTCGCCCCAGAAGCAGCCGAAGCCGAGCCGCGAATCGACGTCCTGGACGATCGCGATGGTCGGCCCCGGCCCGCTCGCCACGTAGCGATAATAGTCGAGCCGCGCCTGGCGCGCCTGCTCCTTGTGGTGGCGCGCCGGCTCCATCGCCCGATACAGCGAGGTGCGGGCGTAGCCCACCACCGGCTGGCGCTGCGGGAACGGGCAGATCAGCGTCTCGGTCGTGAAGCCGAGCGCCCGCCGCTCGGGCACGACGACCTCGAGCGCGTTGCAGATGGTCGGCGTGTCGAACGCGCGCAGCGCCTCGACCTCGGCTTCGGACAGTGGCTCCGTCATGCTTCGCAGGCTCCCTGAGGCTGGTGATTCAGGCCTCCGGCACGACCGGCTCGCCGCTCGCCGCCGAGGCATAGGCGGCCTCGCAGAGCGCAAAGGTCTTGAGGTTGTCGGCGCCCGAGGTCTGTGGCTCGATCCCTTGCCGGAGACAATCGACCCAATGGCGCTGCGTGGTCAAGACGCTTTCCTGGATCCCGTGCCAGGGCCGGCTCGCCCAGGGCAGCAGCGCGGGTGCGACCTCGCGGTGCTCGCTGCTCGCCCGGGTCGTGACCATGAGCGCATAGCCCGGCCGCAGCCGGAGCGTGCCTTCCGCACCGTCGATCTCGATTGTCGTCTCCGGGAACGGGTCCGGGTCCTGCAGCGCCTGGTAGGTGGCATCGACGATGCAGGTGAGCCCGCTCTCGTGATCCAGCAGCAAGGTCGCGCAGTCCTCGCCGCGGATGCCCGGACGGACGCTCGCCGTCCGGCAGATGACGCGCAGGGCTTCGCCGAACAGGCAGCGCGCCACGTCGACGAGGTGGATCACGAGGTCGAGGATGATGAAGCGCTCCTCCTCGGCCAGATAGGGCTGGCCGGCATAGATGTCGTAGCCGGTGCGCCAGGAGATCCGGGCGAAGAACGGCCGGCCGATCGTGCCCCGCGCCAGCACCTCGCGGACCGCCAGGATCGGCGTCTGGAACCGGAAGTTCTCGTGGACCATCAACGGCACCCCCGCGGCCGCACAGGCTTCCACCATGGCCCGGCAGTCGGCAATCGCCGGCGCGAACGGCTTCTGGACGATCACCGGCACGCGATGGGCGGCCGCGAGCTCGACCAGCGGCCGGTGGCTCGGCATCGTGGTGACGACGTCGACGAAGTCGGGCGCCTCGGCCTCGAGCATGCTTCGGGCATCGCTGTAGTGGCGCGGCACGCCGAAGGCGCGCGCGGCCTCGGCCGCCTTGGCTGCGTCGAGATCGCAGACCGCAGTCAGCTCGACGCCCGCCGCCCCGAGGTCCCGCCAGGCCTGCAGATGGTTCTGCGCGAAGAAGCCGCAGCCGATCACCGCCGCCCGCAAGTTCGCCGCCATGACGACCCTCCCTCTGACACGGAAGCTTCACGCCGGCGTACACGGGGCCGGCGGCGAGAAACGCCCCGAACTCGATGACCGCGTGGCGCGGCAGAGCCGCGCGCGATCAGATCAGATCGTCGACCCACTCCCGGAGCTGGCGCGGCGACAGCTGGCCCAGCCGGGTCGAGGCGACCAGCCCGTCCTTGAACAGCATCGTCGTCGGCAGCCCGCGAACCCCATAGCGGGCCGGAATCGTCGGGTGCTCATCGACGTCGACCACGCCGACCTTGAGCCCGGGCCGCTGCTCCTCGGCGATCCCGGCGAGCGCCGCGGTCACGGTCTGCGACGGGCAGCACCAGCTCGCGGCGAACGCGACCACCACCGCGTCGGCGCCGCTGACCGCATCCTCCAGGCTGCCATCGGTGAAGAACTGCATGATCTCGCTCCCTGCGCGTCGATCGGCAGCATCTGCTCGTGCGCTCCGGCAAGAACACTCAAGCAAAATCGAAAGACAAAGTCGACCATCGTTTCGTCCCCGATTCTATCAACATGTCGATCGAACCAAGAGAATTGGAGATTTCAAGAGGATAACCGCAATTTACCGGTCCAGGACTGCGCATCTCGGCAACGCGCCGATCACCGCTGGCGCCGGCCGGGCAAAGGCGCTAGGCTCGCCCGCAGGCGCGGTGACCGGACCGTGGCATGGCGATGGCGACGGCTGAGCTCGATTTCGACCCCGCGCGGCTGCAGGCCTACCTCGCCGGCCGGGTGCCGGGGCTCGGCGGGCCGATGCGGGCCGAGCGGATCGGCGGCGGCCAGTCGAACCCGACCTATCGGCTGCGCTTCCCGGACCGGACCGTGATCCTCCGCAAGCAGCCCGCGGGCGAGCTGTTGCCGTCGGCGCACGCGATCGACCGCGAGCACCGGGTCATGCAGGCGCTGGCCGCGACCGACGTGCCGGTGCCGGAGATGCTCCACCTCTGCACCGACCGCTCGGTGATCGGCACGCTGTTCTACGTCATGGCGGCGCTCGATGGCCGGGTCATCCACGATTCGGCGATCCCGGGTGCCACCACCACCGAGCGGCGCGCAATCTACGATTCGATGAACGACGTGCTCGCGCGCCTGCACCGGGTCGACTGGCGCGCGGTCGGGCTCGAGGGCTTCGGCAGGCCCGGCAACTACTTCGCGCGGCAGATCCACCGCTGGACCCGCCAGTGGCAGGCGTCCAGGACCCGAGAGATGCCGGCCATGGAGCGCCTGATCGCGTGGCTGCCGGCGCACGTTCCCGACGGCGACGAGACCACGATCGTGCACGGCGATTTCCGGCTCGGGAATTTGATGCTCGACGCCCGCGAGCCGCGGGTGATCGCGCTGCTCGACTGGGAGCTGTCGACGCTCGGCCACCCGCTCGCCGACCTCGCGTACAATTGCCTGATCTGGCACGCGACGCCCGAGATGTACGGCGGCATCGAGGGCCTCGGCCACGCCGCGCTCGGCATCCCCTCCGAGGCCGAGCATGTCGCCCGCTACTGCGAGCGGACCGGGCGCGCCGACGGCATCACGCCGTTCCACCTGGCGTTCGCGATGTTCCGGATGGCGGTGATCTTCGAGGGCATCGCGCAGCGCGCCCGGATCGGCACCGCGGCCGCTGCCAATGCCGAGCAGGTCGGCCGCCTCAGCGCCGACTACGCCGAGCGCGCGCGGGCGCTGATCGACGGCTGAGCGCGCCGCCGGCGCCGCGATCGGCTGGCGGCCGGCGGGTGGCGGGTTGCCGCGGGCGCTCTAGGCCGCGATCGGGCGGCGGCTTTCGAGACGCACGTTCTCGGGCAGGGTCAAGGCCTTCGCCAACAGCGAGTCGGCGAGTTCGGTGTAGACCGTGCCTCCCCCGCAGGCGGCGACGAACTCGACCGCCTCCTGCAGGCTGTCGAACAACTCGGCATCCACCGTGCAGGTTTCGGCCATGGCGCTCGGATTCCTCACTGCCGGGATCACCCTGGGCGATCGTGCCGCGCCGGGGTGAAGGACGCGTTAACGGCCTGGTTCACTCCCTGTTGGCCATGCTCCTGCCGTCGAGGTACCGGCTGGCCAGGAGGCAGAGCTGATCCTCGTGCGGGCCGATCAGCACCTCGGCCCGCGCGCCGGTCAGCCACGGCACCTGAAAGCGCGTCAGGCCGCCGAGGTCGCCCTGGACCGCCTGGATCTTGCCGCAGGGAGCCACGACCGGCTCGGCCCGGCATTGCAGGTGGCGGGCGATCGGCCGGCCGAGGCTCGGCTCGCAGTCGCTGACCTCCGCCCGCCATTCGAACGCGGCCGCGGGCCCGGCGAGGGTGAGGCCGAGCGCGCAGGCGGCAAGCGCATTCCGGATCATTGCTCATTTCCCCCTCCTGCCGGCGCGGCGCACGCGCCCGCCCGGGGCAGGAGCCGACAGCATCGATCATGGACGGGGTGTTCAACCATCAGTAGAAATTCTCGTCAAGCGGGAACCATCGCTTGCCCATGGCCGCGTCGTGCCATCGGTTGCTCTGCGCCGGCCGATCGACTAGATATCGGCCGGTCGGGGCGTGGCGCAGCCTGGTAGCGCATCTGCTTTGGGAGCAGAGGGTCGCGTGTTCGAATCACGCCGCCCCGACCATTTAAAATACTGGTGTCTATGCCGGCTACAGTTCCAATCACCCGTGAGGAAGCCACTGGGACCGGAACGGGACCACAGAGTGTCGGCGCCGACACACAAGCTCCCGCTACTTGGCCGCCATCCGCCGCCCCAAGTCTGCGAACGCGGCCCGCATGTGCTGCCACGGTGGTTCTTGGAACCAATGCCGCGGTCTCTCGCACCCACGAAGCCCGTGACAACCTTCACGTAGCGGCTGCTCGGGGCCTGGCACGCGTCTTGCGGGCCCTGTAGGGACCCCGGCTGCCTGGATCGGCGGCCTCGACCCTACCCGGGTCTTCCCAACCCGCATATGGGAACCCGTGGAACCACCGCGGGCTTCGCTTCT
>DATAOG010000305.1:0-9233 GCA_036265855.1 Geminicoccaceae bacterium
ATTTGAATGATAAATTTCCGGCAAATGCGTTGCAGCTCCGTCACAAAGGGTCGCCGAGGTCCCGACGCCGTGAGAAGCGGGCGCAGAGCACGGCTAATCCTTTGATTTACAGGAATTCCGGACCGTAAGCCGCCAGGTCAGCGTGGCCCTGCCGTAGCGCGGGACCTCGTCGGGATGGGAGACGATCCGCCTTGGAAACACCCTTGCGGATCAAGGGCAGCCCGCAGGCTGAGCTCGATGGCGTGCCTGGCGGTCCCCTCGGCGACCGAGAGCTGGGCCGGCTTCCGTCAGGCCACGGCGATGTCGGTAACCTTAAGGTCGAACTTCTGGGCGTCGACCGGTTCGAAGTTGCGGAGATCGGCCTCGGCGGGGGACAGGCCACCCAGCGCGACCCGCGCCGCGACGCCGATGTTGTGGATCGTATCGGCGATCTGCTCGGGCGTGTGCAGCGGGTGGGTGGCCACCATGACCGTGCGGTTAAGGATGTCGAGCGAGCGCTGGCACATGTCCCTGGAGTAGCTGCGCCGGCAGCCCCGGTTCTGGGGCATGCTGTACGGGTTCATCGCCGGGTGGGCGGCGCCCTCACCGATCAGGATCTGGTCCCACTCGGTGTAGTTGTGGCGGCCGGTCTTGCCCGCGATCACGCTCGGAAAGACCTCGGCGAAGCGCTCCGCGGCCTCGGCCGACGGCAGGCTGTACATGACCTGGGCGGCGCAGTCGTGATCGGGGCTGTTGGTCGGCGTCGGCCGGAGACCGAGATTGCCGAATTGCGCGGTACCGTCCAGGATCTGACGCTTCTCGGCGCGCATGGCCTCGATCATGCCGGGTAACCGGTCGAGCTGGATGTTGAGCATCGCGCCCATGAGCTCAGAGGCGCGCGCGCCGTTGCCGGCGAACGGCTTCTGCTGGTCGCTCCGGCCCTGCCAGTAGAAGTGGCAGGGGTCCACCGCGCATCTGACCCGAAGCGCGACCCGGTCGTCGGCGGTGCAGACCGCGCCACCTTCGCCGGCGGTCATGTTCTTGTAGTAGTTGAAGCTGAAGGCGCCGGCATGACCGATCGTGCCGAGCATGCGGCTTTCGTAGCCGCCGCCGATCGCCTGACAGACGTCCTCGAGCACCAGCAGATCGTGCTTCGCCGCGGTCGCCATGATCCGATCCATGTCGCAGGCGACACCCCACATGTGGACCGGGATCACCGCCTTGGTGCGCGGACCGATCCCGTTCTCGACCGCCTCCGGATCGATCGTGATGCTCTCGTCCACATCGACGATGACCGGGATCGCGCCTGCGGCGAGCACCGCCATCGCGGTCGCCATGTAGGTGTGCGCGGGCACCAGGACCTCGTCGCCCGGGCCGATCCCGAGCGCGGTCACGGCCGCGGTCAGCGCGAACGTGCCGCTCGCCGTCAACGCGACGTGCCTGGTCCCGAGGAAATCGGCGTAGCGCCGCTCGAACCGGTCGCATTCGCCGCCGACCCCGTAACGGAACAGCGCACCCTTACGGATGACCGCTGCGAGCGCCTCGATCTCCTCCTGTCCGACGATGTACATGGCCGCTTCTCTGTCCCCAGCAGCCCGGAATTCTCGTTCGGCGCGGGGCGGGCTTCCGGGCGACGGCCTTTCCAGGAACCAAGGCCCCGCACCAGGGCACGATGCCACAGGCGCGGGCCTGCGGCAACGCCCGGGCCGGACGTCAGATCGGCGTCGTCCTGCCGAGCGGCGCTTTGACCTCGGGCCGCGTGCTGTACATCGGCCCGGTTGTCGCCTATTTTGCCGCGCGGCGGCCGCGGCGCTGGTGCCGGCGGCCGGGCCCCTCGACCGTCGAGCCATGCTCAAACGCCGGACCAATGCCTCATCGGAGCGGCTCAGCGAGGACCAGGTCTACGAGCTCGCCGAGATGTTCCGACTGATGAGCGATCCGAGCCGGCTGCGGATCATCCTGAGCTGCCTGGCCGAGAAGGTCTCGGTCGGCGACATGGCCCAGCAACTCCGGCTCTCGCCCTCGCTGGTCAGCCATCATCTGCGCCTGCTGCGCGCGGCGCGCCTGCTCCAGGCCGAGCGCCAGGGCCGCCAGGTCTTCTACCAGATCACCGATGAACACGTGCTGCGCATGCTCGGCGACATGGTCGATCACGTCGCCGAGGAGCACGATCTGGAATCGCCGTAGTCACGCACGGCACACCAACGAGCCAGGGGAGGGAGCATGGCCGAAGACGAGGACGACCTGCCACGGCGTGCCGGCGGTAAGCCCCCGGATCTCGCGACCTGGTCGATCGAGGAGGTCGAGGCCTACATCGTCCGGCTGCAGACCGAGATCGAGCGTGCGACAGCGGCGATCAAGGCCAAGCAGTCGGTCCGCGGCACCGCCGAATCTGTGTTCAAGCCGCGCCGCTGAGAGCTCGCGGAGCCGGCCTCGTGAACGAGCCCGACCTGCTGCAAGCCGCGGGAGTGCGCCGATGACTGCAACGGGCATGCCGGCCTGGGGTCGGGCGGGTCACGGCTTGTGAGGGCGGCCGCGGCCGATGCGCTTCTGTCCGACATGCGGCGCCCCTGTCGAGCTCAAGCAGCCGGCCGGCGACACGCTCGCGCGCCACGTCTGCTCCGGCTGCGGCGAGATCCACTACCGCAATCCCAAGGTCGTGGTCGGCGCGGTCTGCAGCTGGCAGGACCGGGTCCTGCTCTGCCGCCGCGCGATCGAGCCGCGAGCGGGCTTCTGGGCCGTGCCGGCAGGCTATCTCGAGCTCGGCGAGAGCACCGACCAGGGCGCGGCGCGCGAGGCCCTCGAGGAGGCCTGCGCCCGGATCGAGATCCTGGACCTGCTCGCGATCTACAACGTGGTCCGGATCGGCCAGGTCCAGCTGTTCTATCGCGCCCGGCTGCTCTCGCCGGAGATAGCGGCCGGCATCGAGACCCTCGAGCTCGACCTGTTTGACTGGGCCGCGATCCCTTGGCACGAGCTCGCGTTCCCGAGCGTCGATTACGTCCTCCGCCGGGCGTTCGAGCTGCGCCACCATCCGGGTCCCTTCCCACCTGCGCTCGGGCCCTGAGGCGCCGGTCGGGGCGGCTGGCTTGGCGTTGGGCTCAGCTTGCCCCCCGAGCCTCCAGCCAGGCCAGCAGCGGCGCGCGGAACGGCGCGATCCCCTTGTAGGCGGCCATCGCGTCCGGCAGCTCGGCGAGCCGCGCCGCGAGCGCCTGCGCGATCGCCGGGCGGTCGATCACCTGTGCCAGCGGTTCGACATAGGTGCGGATCGTGAACAACACGTCGCGGGTGCGGGGCAGCCGCCGCAGCGTCTGGCGCTCGACTCGCAGCCAGACCTGCTCGCCGGCACGCTCGGCCGTGACCCGGCTCGGCTGCCGACGATGCCCAGGCGGCAGGAACAGCGCCGGCGTGTCGACCAGGCTCCAGTTGGCGCGCCAGACGGGACGCTCGACTTTGAGATTGGCGAAAAAGCGGTCGACCGTCGCGCCGAGCTGATCGCCGAAGCCGGGTACCGGCCCGTGGATCTGGTCGAGCGGGCGGCCGAGCTTGTCGGCCAGGCGCCAGTGGGACGGGAAGCAGACCACGCCGGCGATCAGCCGATAACCGGCCCCGCTCCGGCGCATCAGACAGAGGTCCTCCTGGACGAGGCGGCCGGCGAGCTCCAGCGGCGCTTCGCGCCAGGCTTCGATCTCGAGATCGAACCGCTCGCCGGTGGCCAGGTTCTCGATTACTGCCGGACCTCGGCGGTAGATCTCCGGGAAGCGGGTCGGGAGATGATCGAGCACCAGCGCCAGCACCTCGGCCTGCCCGATCCGACTCTCAGGCAGGCTCATGTAGACCGCCTCCCGCCGCTCCTCGATCAGAGCCCGTCGCTCCGCCAGCTGGCCGCTGAAGCTGGCGTCGATCTCGATCCAGTCGCGCAGATCGAGCGCCTTCAGCCCCATCGCAAGCCGCCACGAGCCGTCGAGGAACGGGCGGTAGCATGCCATGATCGGCCTCGCATTCGGCTCAAGATTACTCCGATTTAATGCGGCGGCCAGGATCACGTCACGTTTCCCCACTAATTTGTCCTGACGGATGATCGATGCGCGATCGGTCATCTTTCCTTCCCGTGGAAGAGCATTAGATCCCCTCTTAAGACACCCGACTCCTTGGCGCGGCCGCGAGGCCGCGCCTCATTTTTTTCGAGCGCCGGCTCCGTCCCGCCGCAGCGGCCCGGGAGGGCAGCTCCAGGACCGCGGAGGTTAGGCGCCTCCGATTGACGATTGGTGATCGCTGGCCGGGTCCTGGGGGAAACCGCGCGCTCGCTCGCCCCTCAGATCGTTCGGGCCACCCTGCCGGCGCTCCCCTCGCCGGCCGGCTACATGCTTGCGCGTTGCTGAGCGTCGCGTCTCCCGCCGATCGGCGGTGGGCCCGCGGCGTCTGCCGCTCCTCGGGCGTCCTCTCCGGGTCGCCGCCTGGTATGGTGCTCCAGGGTCTCGGGCGGCGCGCCGAGCGCGCGCGCCAGACTGACCTGACCGATGCCGCGCCGGAGCGGCTGCGGCTGATCGGGATCAGGCTTCCAGCCTGACAGCATCAGAATCTGGAATGTCGCCGGCACCCGGCCGGCGGCGTCGGCGAACAGCTCCTGATAGAGCTCGCAGGCCCGCAGCAGCGTCGCCCGGCGCAATGGTCTCCGTGGCCGGTCGAGCAAAGCGTTGGCCTCGCCCATGAGGCGCAGTTCCCGCATTAGCCTGAGCGGATGGTCGTAAGTGACCGCGATCGTCTCGACGTCGACGATCGGCAGCGCGAACCCGGCCCGGCGCAGGAGAGCGCCCGCGTCGCGCAGCTCGACGAAGGGCGAGACACGCAGGCTGGCGCCACCGTCCAGCTCGAGCTCGGCCCGCAACAGCGCCTCGCGCAGCTCGGGCAACGTCGTGCCGCCGAGCAGCGCCGCCAGCAGCAGCCCGTCCGGCCGTAAGACATGGGCGATCTGGGCGAGCGTGCCAGGCAGGTCGTTGACCCAGTGCAGGCAGAGGCAGGACAGCACCAGATCGAAGCGCTCGGGGGCGAACGGCAGCAGCTCCTCATCGGCGACCAGGCGCATGCCCGGCGCGCGCCGCGCCATCGCGAGCGCGAGATCGCTCTGGACCAGGTGCTCGACCGGCGAGCTGCTCCCAAGCGCCTCTGCCAGCTGGCCGGTGTGGCAGCCGAGGTCCAGCGCCAGCGGGAAGCGCCGGCGAACGTCGGCCACACGCTCGGCCAGCCGGGACCCGACCTCGCGGATCAAGAAGTCGACCGAGGCCAGAGCCGGTGCCGCGCGCTCACGGCGCTGACGCCGCAACCGACGATCGAAAATCAGCGGCGCGCTGCCCTGGTCTCGCAGAGTCATGCCGTGTATATGGGGCCAGCTTCCGCTGCCCGGAACCCATCCAACGCCAACGCCTGCGCCGAGTTCATGCCTGCCACGCTGGTTTCCGTCGCCGCCCTGCTGCTCGGGGCCGCCATCCTCCTGCTGGGCAATGGCCTGCTGGGCATCCTGCTGCCGGTCCGGGCGAGCTTTGAGCACTTCTCGACGACCTCGATCGGCCTGATCGCGTCGAGCTATTCGGCGGGCTTTGTGGCAGGCTGTCTCGGCACGCCGCACGTGGTCCAGCGGGTCGGACACATCCGGACGTTCGCGGTCATGGCGGCGATCGCCGCGGCGGTGGTCCTGACCATGCTGCTGGCGGTGCAGCCGCTGATCTGGATCTTCCTGCGCATGATCACGGGCGTCGCGTTCGCCGGGCTCTACATGGTGATCGAGAGCTGGCTCAACGAGCGCGCCAGCAACACGAACCGCGGCCAGCTGTTCGCCACCTACATGGTGATCCAGCTCGCGGCCGTGACCATCGGGCAGATGCTGCTGCCCCTGGGCGAGCCGGGCGGCTTCCGCTTGTTCGTGCTGGCGGCGATCGCGATCACGCTGGCGCTCGTGCCGATCGGGCTCACGACGTCGACGGCGCCCCAGCCGCTCGGGGCGGTCCGGCTGCGGCTGAGCCGGCTCTATCGCGCCTCGCCGGTCGGCGTGCTCGGCTGCTTTTTCGTCGGACTTGCCAACGGCGCCTTCGGGGGTCTGGGCGCGATCTTCGCCCAGGACGTCGGGCTCTCGACCGCGGGCGTTGCGCTGTTCATGAGCGCGGCCCTGGTCGGCGGAGCGCTGTTCCAGATCCCGTTCGGACGCCTGTCCGACCGGATCGACCGGCGCAAGGTCCTGATCCTCGCCTGCACGCTCGCGGTGGTCGCCGGCGCTGCCCTGGCGCTCGCGGGCGACGCCAGGGGCGAGGGCGGCCTCCTGCCGCCGGCGCTCAAGACGGTCGCCCTGTCGCCCCTGGTCCTGATCGGCGCGGTCATCGTGTTCGGGGGCTCGATCTACTCGATGTACGCGCTCTGCGTCGCCCATACCAACGACTTCGTCGAGCGCCAAGAGTTCCTCGAGGCGAGCTGTGGGCTTTTGCTGACCTGGGGGGTCGGCGCCGCGATCGGGCCCCTGCTCGCCGCCTTCGCGATGGAGCAGATCGGATTCGGCGGCCTGTTCCTGTTCGCAGCGCTGGTGCATCTGCTGTTCATCGGGTTCACCTCGTACCGGACCTGGCAGCGCGCGCCGCTGCCGCCCGAGGCGCGGCCGGACTTCGTCCACGCCGGAACGACCCGCACCTCGCCGGTCGCAGCTGTCCTCGATCCGCGCGCGCCTGAGCAGCCCGAGACCCCGCCCGCAGCTTCGGAACCGGCGGCTGCCTAGCGGAACCGGCGGGGCGAGGGCCTAGCTGGCCTGTTCGTCGTCCTCCTCGGCGAGCGGCGTGCTCGATTTCGCAAGGCGTGTGAACGAGCTCCGGATGTGCTCCATCTCCTGCTCGCTCAGCTCCTCGAGCCGCAGCAGCCGGTTGCGCGCCTTTTCGTTGGCCCGGATCAGCTCGTCGAGCTTGAGCTGGATCGCCTCGGTATCACGGTTCTGGGTGTTCTGAATCAGGAACACCATCAGAAAGGTGACGATCGTGGTGCCGGTGTTGATGACCAGCTGCCAGGTGTCCGACCACCCGAAGATCGGACCGCACGCGCCCCAGACCAGAACGATGCCAAGCGCGAGCGCGAAGGTCGAGGCCCGGCCGGCATGGCGGGCGGTGCGCTGAGCGAGCCGGTCGAAGGCCTTGCTGAGACTGTTCATCGGACGGGTTGCCCGCAAGCGCGGGTCCTGCATGGTTGGCGGTCCGCCACTGTGCCGATCGCGGCCCGCGATGTGCAAGCACAACGCAAGACAGCGCTTTTGTCTTCAGCTCAGCTCAGAGGCGAGCAGCGCCCCACGCGCGGCCATGAAGTAAAGGCCCATGTGGTGCGTCTCGGCCTTGGGATGGGCCGCAGTCGAGGGCAGGCCGAGCGGCTCGGTGGCGGCGAGCGGCAGATCGTAGGTCGCGGTCGCCGGCTCCAGCACCACCACGTCCGCAAGCGTCGGCATGAGCCCGTGGTTGCGCGCCGAGAGCAGGGTCAGCACAAAATCCATAACGCAGATGTCGGTGCAGATGCCGACCGCGACCACCGCGTCCAGGCGGTGGTTGTTGACCCAGTCGATGACTTTGTTGTGGTGCTGGCCGTGGCCGCCGCCGATGAAGCTCGCCTCGATGCCGCCGACGAAGCCGTTGATGCAGTCCTTGCGCAGGAGCGTCGCGCAGCCGCAGTCCTCGAGCCAGGCGAGCGCCGGCACCAGGTTCTCTTCGCCCGAACCAGCCTCGCAATGCAGGGGATAGGGAAATTCGGGCTTGCCGGGCTCGTGCGTATCCAGAAAGACCATGATCGCTCGTTTTTGCGCGGCGAAGCGCTTTGCCACTCGATCGGTCTCCTTGATCATCCGCTCGATCTGCGGATCGTGCTGCTGGGGCGCCAGAGCGCCGGCACCGACGGTGCAGAAGCCGTTAATCTCGTCGACGATCACGAGGCCCGCGGTGCGGCTCTGAAGCGGATAGGGCTTGAGCTCGATCGGCAGCTGCCGCTTGAGCTCACCAACCAGGGCCGAGGACTGGGCCATGGCGACGCTCCTTCAAGAGATCGGCTCCCGACCTGAGGATGCGAAGAGCCGCTCAGCCGGTCAAGCGCTTGCCGGCACGCCGGCGGCATTCCAGGATGTCGCCGCACGCCCTCGGCGCCGGAAGGGATGACCGATGCTGTTCATGGTGATCGAGCGGTTCAGGAATCGGGACGCCAAGGCGGTCTACCGGCGCTTTCGCGACCAGGGCCGCGGCGCGGCCGCAGGCCTGAGCTACGTCGGCAGCTGGATCGAAGCGAATTTTGACCGTTGCTTTCAGATCATGGAATGCGACGACGCGCGTCTGCTGCAGCAGTGGGTCGCGTTCTGGAGCGATCTGGTCGAGTTCGAGATTGTGCCCGTGGTCCCGTCGGCGGACACGCGGGCAATGATTGAGCCCCTGCTCGAGGCTGGCCGCGAGGTCAGTCGAGCTGACCGATCCGGTCAGGCCGGCCGGGATGGCGCTCGAGCTGCGAGCGAAAACGGCCGTTCAATCGAGCGGCTTTGACGGCGCGCTTCGGTGAGGTCGCCGATCGTGAAGTTGCTCGGGCTTGCCTGATCGGGTGCGGCCGGCCACTGTAGCCGGGGTGACGGCGCTGGACGACGGGCGGGCGAGGGCGGGGTGAAGGCAGCACGGGCATCAGCGCTCTCGGCGCTCGCGGCGGCGACCTTGTTTGCGAGCGCGGGCGCGACCGCGGTGAGTGGCAAGGCGCGAGTCCTCGACGGTGACACGCTCGAGATCGGCGGTCAACGCTGGCAGCTGTACGGCGTCCAGGCGCCCGGGCTCGATCAGGTCTGCCATCGGGCCGGCCAGGAGTATGCTTGCGGCAAGACCGCGCGGGCAATGCTCTGGACTCTGGTCGGCGGCCGCGACGTGAGCTGCGCACCGATCGGCCCGACCGAGAGCGCCGCCGCAATCTGTACGGCCGGCGACACGAGCCTCAACGAAGGCATGGTCGCTGCCGGCTGGGCGCTCGCCGAGCCGGCCGGCGCGCTGCCGTACGAGCAGCTCCAGCAGCTCGCGAAGGCTGCCCGCCGAGGCCTGTGGAGCGGCGAGTTCGAGCGGCCTACCGCCTCGCGCCAGAGCACCGAGTGAGGGCGGCGCTTGCGCCGGGCTCGAGGCGAAGCCTGGCATTCGAGCGGCCCCGAACCACCTCGAGGAGCCGCTGACATGGGCGAGACCCGCGCGATTGCTCGATTGCCGCATCTGAACGTCGAG
>DATAOG010000306.1:0-5922 GCA_036265855.1 Geminicoccaceae bacterium
GCTTTCGCGAGAACCGTGATCGCATGGCGCATCTGAGGGAGCTCGAGGCGGCGCTGACGCCGCACTTCCGGCGCCGGCGCTCGGCCGAACTGCTGGCCGCGTTCGAGCAGGCGGGCGTGCCCGCGGGGCCGGTCTATGACGTCCTCCAGATGCAGGCCGACCCGCAGGTGCAGGCTCGCCAGATGGTGGTCGAGGTCGAGCATAGCCGGCTCGGCCCGGTTCAGACGCTGGGCCTGCCGGTCAAGTTCTCCGATACGCCGGGCGGCGTGCGCACCGGCGCCCCGATCTACGGCCAGCACACCCGCGAGGTGCTGGAGCAGCACGGGTTTTCCGCAGCCGAGATCGAGGCGCTCGCCGCCGAGGGCGCGGTCGTGCTGGGCGAGCTCTGAGCCCGGCCGGAGGGAGTGGCCCGCCGCTGCCGAGCCGGTCTCAGGCGGCCTTGGCCGGCGGCTGCAGGATCTTCTTGTTCTTCTCGAAGAATTTCTGGCCGGCCTCGTAGCCGATGTCGAACAGCGTCGACAGGTTGCTGTACGACCAGTCCAGCACCTTCGGCCATTGCTTCTCCGGGATGTCGAACTCGACGCGCATCAGATCAAGATTCCAGTCCTTGTTGTACCGGCTCTCGAACAGCTTGATGTCGTCCTTGGCGATCTCGACCAGGGGGATCATGATCGACTGCACCCAGGCGTCGTACAGCGAGATCGGCTCGCGGATGATCTTATCAGACGAGAGCACATCGAAGATCACGACGTGACGCAGGGGCTCGAGCTTGGCGAGCTTCCGGCTGGCCTTGCCGGCGCGCTCCTGGTTCAGCTGCTTGTCCCGATAGCTCAGCAGGCCGTCGAAGCACAAGGTGTCCAGCGCCGAGCCCTCGATGTAGGTCCTGCCGTTGACCTTGAACGGGGCATAGATCAGGGGAAAAGCCAGAGCCGCACGGAAGTGATCCGGCGTGATCTGCTCTTTCGAGAACAGGTCCATCCTGCGGTCGGTGAGGTTGTATGCGTTCATGTAGAACTCGCCGGGGAACTTCTTCAGCTGGTCGAAGTCGACGACCTCGTCGATCCAGGGGGCATGATCGCACATGCCGAGACTTTGGCCGGTCAGGTCGGACGGGCACCAGGTCGCGAGCACGAGCGCCCACCAGTCGGCCCAGAACCGGCTGATCATGTCCTGCGCCGGCATCAGCCGCGGCAGCGACATCAGCCATTTGCGGTAGGCGTGCGCGGCTTGGCCGGGCTTATGAAACACTTTGAAATTGACCGGAAAATGGTCGTAGATGCTGTCGTGGACGCCCATCTCCTTGGTCGCCTCGAGAGCCTCGCGCCGCGACTTGCCCTTGGGCGCGGCGTAGAGCAGGCCGATCAGCATGCCGGCCCCCGCGGTCGAGATGACGTCGAAATGCACGTTCCGGTCCGCAAGCGCGGCGAGCGCGCCCGATTCCAGGGTCAGGGTCGGCGCCCCGCCGCCCAACAACAGACCGGTCGCTTCAGTGGCCATGTTCCACTCCCTTGCCAATCCCAGCGTCCGATGAGCCGGTCACCCCGATACCGCCTTCACGGCCCGACGGGGCGCAGGCCTTCTCCTCGTCCAGCCGGGCGAGCGCGGCGCGGACCCGCTCGCGGCCGATCGCCACGCCCATCGCCTCGAACATCCGGCCGGACAGCAGATAGCGCTCGCGCGCCCGCTCCGACGCGCCTCTGGCGGCGAGCACGTGACCCTCGACGAGCCGCGACCAGGCGAGGTCGAACAGGCATTCGCGCCGCTCCTGGATCTCGATCGCCGACCTGACCTCGGCCTCGGCCTGCTCGATCCGCGGCGGCTTCAGCGCGAGCAGCGCCTCGGCGTGAATCGTGAGCGCGATCGAGCGGCTCCAGGCCTGGGCCGTCTCGGTCGCGAGCTCCAGCGCCTCGGAGCTGTGGCGCAGCGCCAGGCCGACCTCGTCCTCGAGCAGGTGAAGCTTGGCCCGAAAGGCCTGGAACGCGCCGCGATGGAAGCTCGTGCCGATCTGGTCGCCGAGCTCGAGGCAGCGCTCGAGGTCGGCCAGCGCGGCCGGGTACCGGCGCGCCAGCATGTAACCCTGGCCACGCCAGCCATGGGTCAGATACTGGCGGAAGACGTCGCCGGCGCGCTCGCATAACGAGAGCGCCTCCTCGAATTCCGGGACCGGGCCCTCGAGCTCGCCGTGCCAGCCGCGGACCACGCCGCAGAAGAACAGGCAGGCCGCCTGGGTCGGCAGATGCTCGAGCCGGCGCGAGAGCTCGACCCCATGGTCGGCGGCGGCGCGCGCCTTGTCGAACTCGCCGTGCATGCCGTAGGCGAAGGCGAGCACGCCCGACATCGCCGCCTCCTCGATCCGATTGCCGAGGCGGTGCATCTGGTCGACATTGCGTGCGGCGTAGGTGATCGCGTCGCGCGCTTCGCCGCGCAGGCAGTGGATCCGGCCGAGCAGGTTGACCGGGTCGGCCGTGAACCGGTCTTCGCCGCCCAGGCTCTCGGCGATCAGCAGCGCCTTGCCGGCGAGCTCGACCGCGTGGTCGAAGTGGCCGAGCACGTAAGTGATCCGACCCCTCCAATACTGGATCCGGCAGGCCGATTCCCGGTCGTGGATCGCGTCCGCCAGCGCCAATGCCTGCTCGAGATTGCGCAGATCCTGCTCGAAGTGGGTCCGGTTCTGAGCAACGCTCGCGAGCTTGAGCACCGCTTCGATCTGGGCGCGCCAGGCGTGCTCGGCCGGCGGCAGCGAGCGCGCGAGATCGAGCGCCTCCTGGAATCGTGCCCGCGCCTCGATCGCGGCATAGCGCGCGACCGCAGCATCGCCCGCGCGCAGCGCGTAAGTGAAGGCTTTGGCCGGCAGCGCCGCCTCGCGGTAGTGATGGGCGAGCAGCTCCGGCTTGCCCTCGACGGTTTCCCCGAAGCGTTCCTCGAGGGTCTTGGCGATCCGCTTGTGGAGCTGCTGGCGCTTGCTCCGGAGCAGGCTGTTGTAGGCGGCTTCCTGGACCAGCGCGTGCTTGAACTCGTAGATCAGGTCGAGCCCGGCGCCGCGCCGATAGATCAGCTCGGCCTCGACCAGCTGCGCCAGCGCCTGCCGGAGCTCCGGCTCGGCGAGCGGCGAGACCGCGGCCAGATGCTCGTAGCTGAAGACCCGGCCGAGCGTCGCCGCCAGATGCGCGACATCCTTGACTCCCGAGAGCCGGTCGAGACGCGCCATCAGCGAATCGTGCAGCGAATCGGGAATTGACAGCAAAGGCAGGGGACCGGTCAGCCTGAAGCCGTCATCGGTCGGCTCGAGGGCGCCGGATTCCAGCAACGTCTTGGTCAGCTCCTCGACGTACAGCGGAACGCCGTCGGTACGCTGGACGATGTGCTCGAGGATCTCGGGCGGCAGCGGCCGGCCGCGGGTCACCGTCTCGACCAGCAGCGCCGCCTGGCGGTGCCCGAGATGCGAGAGCGAGAGCGACGTGACGTGCGGAAACCGGGTCCAGGGCGGCGTGAACTGCGGCCGATAGGCGATCAGCACCAGCACGGGCAGACCCTGGATGCGCTCGATGATCAGCTGGAACAGCTCGGTCGTGGTCGGGTCGATCCAGTGCGCATCCTCGAGCAGGATCAGCACCGGCCGCGCCGCCAGCGCCGCCAGCTGCTCGAGCAGCGCCTCGAGCATCAGCGCCTTCTTGCGCTCCGGCGCGACGTCGAGCGCCGGATAGCGCTCGCCGGTCGGGATCGACAGCAGCGGCGCGAGCAGGGCGGCCGCCCGGAAGACCTGCGCCGAGCCCGGACCGAGCAAGGCTTCGAGCTTGTCGAGCTTGACCTCGGGCGGGTCGCTCTTCTTCAGCCCGGCGGCGCGCTCCAGCTGGTCGAGGACCGGATGCAGCGCGCTGTGCACGTAGAACGGCGAGCAGTAGTAGCGCAAGACCGCTGCCTGGTCGCCGCGCACCCGCTCGCGCAGGGCCTGGAGGATCCGCGATTTGCCGATCCCGGGTTCGCCGGTGAGCAGGACGACCTGACCCTCGCCCGCCTTGGCGTGCTGCCAGCGCGAGAGCAGCAGCTGGACCTCCTCGTCGCGGCCGACCAGCGGCGTCAGACCGCGCAGCACGGTCGCCTCGAAGCGCGAGGGCACGCCGGTCGCCTCGCACACCCGGTAGGCCGCGACCGGCTCGTCGATGCCCTTGACCGTCTGCGGGCCGAGCTCGTCGAACCGGAACAATCCCTCGAGCAGCCGCCGGGTGCGCTCGCCGACCACGACCGTGCCCGGCTCGGCCAGGGCCTGCAGGCGGGCGGCGAGGTTCGGGGTCTCGCCGACCACCGCCATCGAATCGCGGAACTCGCCGGTGCCGATGTCGCCGACGACCACGATGCCGGTGTTGATGCCGATCCGGACCCCGAGGCTGACGCCGATCTCGGCCAGGTCGTCATCCAGCCGATTGATCGCCTCGACGATCTCGAGGCCGGCGCGGGCGGCCCGCAGCGGATCGTCCTCGTGGGCGGCAGGATAGCCGAAATAGGCCAGGATGCCGTCGCCCACGTAGTGGCCGATGTGGCCCTCGAAACGGGAGATGACCGCCGCGCAGCTTTCCTGATAGCGGCGCAGCACCTCGTGTAGATCCTCCGGATCGAGCCGGCTCGCGAGAGCCGTCGACCCGACCATGTCGCAGAACAGCACGGTCAGCTGTCGCCGCTCGGCGTCGTGGCTTGGCCGCGCCGGCTCCGGCGCGGGCGGCGCCGCGGGGGCGGCGGCTGCGGCCGGAGGTCCGGCCGGCGCGCGGTTGAGCGCCGCGATCGCGCGGATCAGGCGCTTGCGATCGCCGAGCGAGATGCCGAGCTCGGCCAGATCCTCCTCGGTGAGGTCGGCCAGGACATCGAAATCGATGTCGTGGGCGGCAAACAGATCGCCATGACGCCCAAGGCCGAGGCTCTCGAGCCATGCGCCGACTTCAGCCATCCGCTCCCTGCGCCGGTCAATGCCGATCGGGTACGCCGCAACGAGCGCATGCTAAAGCACAAATTGCAGGACAGGTCACGCGCTCGTATCGGGGCGCAGGTCCGGCCGGCACGGGCGCAGCGCGGTTTGCCTGCCCCGGGCCCGGGTGCTATGGACCGCTGCTCGCGACCAATGCACGAGGGGCCGGCGGTGCAGGAGATCTTGGATCAGCTGGAGGCCAAGCGCGAGGCGGCGCGCCTGGGCGGCGGCGCGCGCCGGATCGCGGCCCAGCACAAGCGCGGCAAGCTGTCCGCGCGCGAGCGTCTGCAGCTCTTGCTCGACCAGGGCTCGTTCGAAGAGATCGACATGTTCGTCGAGCATCGCTGCACCGAGTTCGGCATGACCGAAACTAAGATCCCGGGCGATGGCGTGGTCACCGGGTCGGGCACGATCAACGGCCGGCCGGTGTTCGTCTTCAGCCAGGACTTCACGGTGTTCGGCGGCGCGCTGTCCGAGGCTCATGCCGAGAAGATCTGCAAGGTCATGGACCACGCGATGCAGGTCGGCGCGCCGGTGATCGGGATCAACGATTCCGGCGGCGCCCGCATCCAGGAGGGGGTCGCGAGCCTTGCCGGTTATGCGGACGTGTTCCAGCGCAACGTGCTGGCGTCCGGGGTGATTCCGCAGATCAGCCTGATCATGGGCCCCTGCGCCGGCGGGGCCGTCTACTCGCCGGCGATGACCGGCTTCATCTGCATGGTGCGCGACTCGTCATACATGTTCGTGACCGGCCCGGACGTCGTGCGCACGGTGACCCAGGAGGGGGTGACGCACGAGGAGCTGGGCGGGGCCGCGACCCACACCCGGCGCTCGGGGGTCGCCGATCTCGCGTTCGACAACGACGTGCAGGCGCTCTCGGAGATCCGCCGGTTTTTCGATTTTCTCCCGGCTTCGAACCGCGAGCCGCCGCCCTCGCGGCCGACCGAGGATCCGGCCGAGCGCGG
>DATAOG010000307.1:0-5733 GCA_036265855.1 Geminicoccaceae bacterium
CGAGTATGCGCTCCGGGTCGGCAAGCGCGACGACGCTCGCCTCTATGCCAACCGCGCCAAGGGCAAGATCGCGGCGAGCGATCCCGGGTGGCTCAGGCTCCAGGACATCCTGCGCGAGCTCGAGGAGAGCTGAGCCGAGCCGCATCCGACGCGGCGTTTGACAATGGCGCCTGCGCTCGTGGCTGACTACATTGAGGCGTGATCGGACAGGAACGGGAGCAAGGCGGCGATGCACCGACGGGACAGACGATGCATGCGGGGGTGCGCGGGCCTTGCTTTCGCCGTGCTCTTGGCGGCGCCGGCCCAGGCCGGGAACGACGACCCCGCGGCCGGGCTGTCGCGCGAGCAGATCGAGCGGATCGTGCACGACTACTTGATGCGCGAGCCTGAGGTCGTCTATCAGGCGCTGCAGGAGCTGCAGCGGCGCCAGGACGCGGCCAAGACCGAGCACCAGAAGGCGGCGGTCGCCGCCAATCACTCGCAGCTGTTCCAGCATCCGGGGGATCCGGTCGGCGGCAATCCGGACGGCGACGTCACCGTGGTGGAGTTCTTCGATTATCAGTGCGCCTACTGCCGGCGGGTGATGCCCTCACTCCAGGCGCAGCTCCGGGACGACGGCAAGCTCCGGGTGGTGTTCAAGGATTTCCCGATCCTGGGCGAGAACTCGGTGACCGCGGCGCGGGCAGCGCTCGCGGCGCGCCAGCAGGGTCGCTACGTGCCGTTCCATTTCGCCCTGATGGGCGCGAGCGACCTGTCTCTCGACGGCATCATGGCGGTCGCCAGGAGCGTCGGCATCGACACCCAGCGCCTTGCGACCGACATGAACGCGCCCGAGATCGAGACGCAGATCCAGGCCAATTACGCGCTCGCCCGCACGCTTGGAATCGAGGGTACGCCGGCATTCGTGATCGGCGACGAGCTGATCCCCGGCGCGCTCAGCAAGACGCGTCTGACGGAGCTGATCCAGGAGGCGCGGACCGGCTGCGTCAGCTGCTGAAAGCCGGAGGGTCCGCGCTCGGGGGCTCTGGACTGCCGGACGTGCTCGGGCCGGCATCCGGCTGACGCATCAGCTCAGCTCTTGGCGCGCTTGCGGGCGAGCGTCAGGCCGTCGCCGATCGGCACCAGCGCAAGGCTGATCCGGGCATCCGCCTGCAGCTTGGCGTTGAGCGCGCGGAGCGCTTCGGTCTGGTGCTCGGTGTTCCGCTGGTCGGCGACCGCCCCGCCCCAGAGCACGTTGTCAATCATGATGAGGCCGCCCGGCCGGACCAGGACCAGACTGCGTTCATAATACGCATCGTAGCTCCTCTTGTCGGCGTCGATGTAAACCAGATCGAAGCTTGCCGCCGCGCTGGCCGCGATCAGCCGGTCGAGGCTATCGAGCGCGAGCCCGAAGCGGACCTCGATCCGGTCCTCGACCCCCGCCGCCCGCCACGCTTTACGGCCGATCTCGACCCAGTCGGGGTTGACGTCCAGCGTCAGAAGGTGCCCGTCCGGCGGCAATGCGAGCGCCATCGCGAGCGTGCCATAGCCGGTGAAGCAGCCGATCTCGAGCACGCGCCGGGCACCGACCAGCTCGACCAGCAGGCCCATCAGCTGGGCCTGCTCGGGCGCGCTCTGCATGCCCGCCTCGGGCAGGTCCGCGGTCGCCGCGCGCAGCCGTGCCTGTGCCGGATGCTCGCGCAAGCCCGCGCTCAGCATGTACTCGTAGAGCGCCTCGGTGAGCGGCAGGGTGCGGCGGCTCATCCGGTCACCTCTGCCGGACCAGGTCCTTGGTCGCGGCCAGCACCTCGTCGACATGGCCTGGCACCTTGACCTTGCGCCAGACTCTGCGGACCTTGCCCTGGCCATCGATCAGGAACGTGGAGCGGTCGATCCCCATGTAGCTGCGGCCGTACATGCTCTTCTCGACCCAGACGCCGTAGGCCTCGACGACCTTGCCGGCTTCATCCGAGGCGAGCGGGAAGGGCAGTTCGTGCTTGGCCTTGAACCGATCGTGGCTGTCGACGCTGTCTCTGGAGACGCCCACGATTTCCACCCCCGCGGCCTGGAACGCGGGGTAGGCGGCGGCAAAATCGAGCGCCTCGCGGGTGCAGCCCGTGGTGTCGTCTTTGGGATAGAAATAGAGCACGAGCGGGCCACCCTTGAGGTCGGCAAGGCGAAAGCGGCCGCCGCCGGCGGCCGGAAGATCGAGCTGGGGGGCGGGCTGGCCGGCGTCGAGCGCCATGTCGGTCATCTCCTCGAGCGGGGTTGATCGGATCGGGCGGGCGCGGGGCCGTCGCCGGCCGCGGCATCCGGGCAATGACGGTCGAACAGCAGCGCGACCTCCGCCTGAGTGGCCCGCAGGCGCGCCTCCAGCTCCTCGAACCCGCGCGCCGGATCGGGTGCCGGGTCGTCGTGCTCGCGGGCGGCCGCGCGCACAAGGGCCCGGCGGAGACCGCGGGGCGCCGAGCCCGCCTCGAAACGGTCGCGGATCGACAGCCGCAGCACCGCCTGCAAGCGCCGATACAGCTGCACCGCCTCGACCAAGGTCCGACCCTCTTGGGCCGACAGCACCCCTTCGGCGACCGCCCGCTCGAAAGTCTCGAGCGTGCCGGTGGTGAGCAGGGCCGGACGCTCCGGCGCGAAGCGCAGCTGGAGGAACTGGGCCATGAACTCGGCCTCGAGCAGGCCGCCCTTCGCATGCTTGAGATTCCAGGGATCCTGATCGCCGTGCTCGCGGAAGATGCGCGCCCGCATGGCGCCGACCTCGCGCGCGAGCTGCTCGGGGTCGCGCCTCTGGCTCAGCGCCTCGCGGACGACCGCGGTGGTCCGGGCGCCGAGCGCGGGGTCGCCCGCGATCACCCGGGCCCGCGTCAGCGCCTGATGCTCCCAGGTCTGGGCCGAGCGCAGCTGGTAGCTCTCGAAATTGGCGAGCGAGCAGGCGACCGGGCCGACGTTGCCCGAAGGCCGCAGCCTGGTGTCGATCTCGTAGAGGGAACCCTCGGTGGTCGGCGCGGTCAGCGCCCGGATCAGGCGCTGGCCGAGCCGGCCATACCAGGTCGGGGCCGGCAGCGGCCGGGCGCCGTCCGAGGCCGCCGCCTCGTCGGCGTCGAAGATGAAGATCAGGTCGAGGTCGGAGCCGATCGTCAGCTCGCGCGAGCCGAGCTTGCCGAGGCCCAGGACGACGAAGGCGCCGGCCGCGACCCGGCCGTGCTGGGCAGCGAGCCAGCGATCGACGCGCGGCAGCAGCGCCCGGATCACGATTTCCGCGATCTCGGTCAGGACCGGGCCGGCGGCATTGCCATCGAGCAGCCCGAGGAGCACCTGCAGCCCGATCTGAAACTGGCGGGCCTGCGCCCAGTGACGTGTTGCCTCAAGCACGTCCTGGAGGTCGCCCGCGGGTCTGAGTATCCGGTCAAGCTCGGCGGCGAGCGCCGCCGCCTCGGGCACCGGCTCGAGGAAGTCAGGCGCCAGCATGGCCTCGAACAGGCTCGTGTGCCGACTGAGGTGGCTGGCCAGCCGCGGAGCCGTCCCCATCAGGTCGGCGATCAGCGCGAGCAGGCGCGGATTGGCCCGGAACAGCGAGAACAGCTGCACGCCTGCCGGCAGATTGGTCACGAACTCGTCGAAGCGGGCGAAGGCGGCATCAGGCTCGGCCTGATCGGCGAGCGCGCTGAGCAGGCGCGGCATCAGCTCGGTCAAGAGCTCGCGCGCCCTGACGTCGCGGGTGGCGCGCACATGGCCATGATGCCAGGCGCGGATCCGGGCGGCAATCGGCGAGGGCTGGGCAAAGCCCATCTCGGCAAGGGTCACGAGCGTCTCCGGATCGTCCTCGGTGCCCGTGAACACGAGCGCGCGACCGCCGCCGAGATCGATGCTGCTCTCAAACAACGCGGCGTAGTGATGCTCGACCCGCTCGAGCCGGGCGCGCACGGCCTCGGTCAGCGCCGCGCCGTCGGGATAGCCCATGAATGCCGCGAACCGCTCGATCTGGTCGGGCCGCGCCGGCAGGCTGTGAGTCTGCTTGTCGGCGACCATCTGCAACCGATGCTCGACGCGTCGCAGAAAACGGTACGCCTCGATCAGGTCATCGGCGGTCTCGGGCTCCAGCCAGCGGGTCGCGACCAGGGCCCGGAGCGCATCGCAGGTTGCCGGCGTCCGGACCTCCGGGACCCGACCGCCCAGAATCAGCTGCTGAGTCTGGACGAAGAACTCGATCTCGCGGATGCCGCCGCGTCCGACCTTGATGTCGTGGCCCGGCACCCGGATCGTGCCATGGCCGCGGTAGGCGTTGATCTGGCGCTTGATCGAATGAATGTCGCGAATCGCGGCGTAGTCGAGAAGCCGGCGCCAGAGGAAAGGTCCGAGGTTGGCGAGAAACCCCGCGGCGGCTACCCGATCGCCGGCGATCACCCGGGCCTTGATCAGCGCCGCCCGCTCCCAGTTCTGGCCATGGCGTTCGTAGTACTGCTCCGCGTCCTCGATCGCCAGCGCCAGCGGGTGACCCGGCGGGTGCGGCCGGAGTCGAAGGTCGGTGCGGAAGACGTAACCGTCCTGAGTGCGCTGCTCGAGCACGTAAACCAGCGCCCGCGTCAGGCGCACCGCGCAGGCCATCGGCCCCTCGCGGCCGCGGTAGCCCAGGCGCTCGGGATCGAACAGGATGATCAGGTCGATGTCGCTCGAGTAGTTGAGCTCGCGGCCGCCGAGCTTGCCCATGCCAAGCACGACCATGCCGGAATCGGCGAGCGGTCCCGCCGCGGCCTCGCGGGCGATCTCTCCGCGGGCCGCGGCCTCGGTGAGCGTGAGCTCCAGCGCCCGTTGGACGGCGAGATCGGCGAACCGGCTTAGCGCCTCAGTCACCTGCTCGAGCGGCCAAAGACCCGCAAGGTCGGCGAGCCCGATCAGCAGCGCCAGCCGCCGCCGGCTCTGGCGCAGGATCGCCATCAGCCGCGCCCGCCGCTCCCCGATCTCGGTCTCAAGCGGATCGATCAGGCGCTCGAAGGCCGCATCCGCCCCGTCCATCAAGAGCAGGCGCAGGACCTCGGGTTCAGCGAGCAGCGCCTCGCTGAGGAACGGGCTGTTACCGAACACGGCGGCGAGCAGTTGCTCCGGATCGACCGGGCTCGTGCGCGGGTCGACCGCGCGCAGGGGCTCGGGCAGGCGGGACCAGCGGACGAACCCGCGCTCGGCCGCCGCCGGATCGCCGACCCGCGGCAGTTCCGCCGACAGAATGTTCGATTGCGCCATGACAACCCGTCTTTAGCCGATCGGCGCCATACTCATCGGCCGATCGGTTGCATATTATCGATCGTACGCCATCACGCCAGAGCGGCCGGCTTGGTCCTGAAAATCTCACGAATCCTGTTGTGGACCGCAGCGATGCTCGTGACGCTCGCGATCATCGCCGTTGCCGGGCTCGCACTACGCTTGACGCTCGGCCCGATCCAGCTGACCTGGCTCACTCCTTATCTGGAACGCGCGCTCGCGCCGGCCGATCAGCGGAACAAGTTCGAAATCCGGAGCGCCGTTGCACGGCTCGGCGAGCACGAGAGGATCGAGCTGCTCGGGCGGGGGGTCACGCTCCGAGGACCCGGCGGCCAGGTCCTGATCGAGCTGCCCGAGATCGAGATCGGCCTCAGCCTGCGCGCCCTGGTCCGGCATGGCATCCTCGCGCCCGCCTCGCTGAGGGCCACCGCACCGCTCCTGATCCTGACCCGCCGCGAAGCCGGCACGATCGGTCTGAGCGCGTCGCCG
>DATAOG010000308.1:0-2103 GCA_036265855.1 Geminicoccaceae bacterium
AGGAGGTTAAGACGACACGTTAGCGAGCCGGTCCGACAAGTACTATCCTTGGCACGCCGTTGCAAGGTGGTACTTCCTGGGCGGGCAGGTGCCGGCCGAGCTCGCGGTGCTCGGCGCCGCGCTCTCCTATGCGCTGGCCGGGATCTTCGGCCGACGCTTTCGCGGCACGCCGCCGCTCGTCACCGCATTCGGCCAGGTCTGCGCATCGACGCTGATGATCCTGCCGCTCGCGCTGGCGACCGACCGCCCCTGGACGCTGCCGATGCCGAGGCTCGCGAGCATCGGCGCGCTGATCGGGATCGCGCTTCTCAGCACCGCGCTCGCCTACGTGCTCTATTTCCGGATCCTGGCCGCCGCCGGCGCGACCAACCTGATGCTGGTCACCTTCCTGATCCCGGTCAGCGCGCTCCTGCTCGGCACGATGATCCTCAGCGAACGCCTTGCGGCCGGCCAGATCGCCGGCATGGCGCTGATCGGGCTCGGGCTCGCGGCGATCGACGGCCGGGCGCTCGCCCGGCTCGCCGGCAGGCGCCGGACGCGGGGCTACGCGCTTCAGCTGCGGCCGTAGACGTCCTCGTAGCGGATGATGTCGTCCTCGCCGAGGTAGTCGCCGCACTGGACCTCGATCAGGTGCATCGGCACCGCGCCCGGATTCTCCATCCGGTGCACGGCGCCGAGCGGGACGTGCACGCTCTGGTTCGGCTCGAGCAGCAGGACCCGATCGTCGACCGTGACCCTGGCGGTGCCGGCGACCACGACCCAGTGCTCGGCGCGGTGCTTGTGGCTCTGCAGGCTGAGCCGGCCGCCGGGTACCACGATGATCTCCTTGACCTTGAAGCCCGTGCCCTCGTGCAGGACCTGGAAGCTGCCCCAGGGCCGCTGCTCCTTGGCGTGCGCGTCGCCTTCGGGTCGGCCGGCGGCGCGCAGCATCGTGACCAGCTGGCGGACCGCATCGCTGCGGCCGCGATCGGCGACCAGGACCGCATCGTCGGTCTCGACCACCGCGAGGTCGCGGACCCCCGAGCAGGCGACCAGCCGGCGCTCGGCGTGGATCAGGCAGTCCGCGGTGTCGTCGAGCAGGACGTCGCCCCGGACCGCGTTGCCGGCCTCGTCCCTGGGCAGCCGCTCCCAGAGCGCCTGCCAGGAGCCGAGATCGGACCAGCCGGGATCGCAGGGCACGACCGCGATCTGCGCGCTGCGCTCCATGACCGCCTTGTCGATCGGCTGCGACCCTATCTTCTCGTACCGATCGAGCGGCACTTCGAAGGCGCCGCCGGGCGCCTCCTTGAGCGCCTCGAAGGCGGCCCTGACGCCGGCCAGGATCGCCGGCACGTGGGTCTCGAGCTCGGCCAGGATGCGATCGGCGCGGAACAGGAACATGCCGCTGTTCCAGAGATGGCCGCCCGCGGCCAGCATGGCCTCGGCGGCCGGCCGGGCGGGCTTCTCGACGAAGCGCGCGACCCGGAGCACGCCCGGTGCTCCCGGCAGCGGCGCGCCGGTCCGGATGTAGCCGTAGCCGGTCTCGGGCCGGGTCGGCGTGATGCCGAAGGTCACGAGCTCGCCCGCCGCGGCCACCGGCAGGGCGGCCTCGAGCGCGGCATGGAGCGCGTCTGGGGCCTGCATCAGATGGTCCGAGGGGCAGACCCACAGCAGCGCATCGCCTCCGAACCGGTCTTGCACGTAGAGCGCGGCGAGCCCGATCGCGGCCGCGGTATTGCGCCCGACCGGCTCGAGCAGCCGGTTCTGGGCGAGCGCCGGATCGATCGCCTCGAGCTCGCGCCGGACGAGGAAATCCTGGGCCTTGGCGCCGACCGTGACGACCTGCTCGGGCGGCACCCGGGCGAGCAGGCGGCGCGCGGTCTGCTCGAGCAGCGACTGCTCGCCCGCGAGCCGGGCCAGCTGCTTGGGCATGGTGTCGCGGCTGACCGGCCAGAGCCGGGTCCCGGAGCCGCCGGCGAGGATCACGGGCACGAGCATCGACACGGCGGCAGCTGTCCCCTTCTGGCGCGGCGACGAGAGTTCCCGAGGCTAGCCCGGCGCGCGGGGCCGGTCCAGCGTCGAGCGCGGCGTTCGGTGCGCCCAAGGAATAGTCGGCCCCTGGTT
>DATAOG010000309.1:0-3384 GCA_036265855.1 Geminicoccaceae bacterium
AAATGACAATTACCCGTCATGGCCTCGATCGACATGATGCGCCCCGTTAACCATTGGCTAATCCTTTGTCCGTAGCCAGCCGGCGTGGTCCATGCGATCGTGGGAATCCGCGCCGGATCGTTTCTGTGGCGGACGGACTCCCAGGGTCCCATGGACCAACGAACGTGGACGGCTTAGGAAGCAACGGTTGACCAACCATTAAGAGGGCGGCTCGACAGTTCGCTCGCTGCGCGTAGCGCCCGGCGCTCGCGCGGTGGCGGCCCGGCGCTCGTGCGGTGGCGGCCCGGCGGTCGCGCGGGAGCGGCCCGGCGGTCGCGCGGGAGCGGCCCGGCGCTCGTGCGGTGGCGGTTCGGCGCTGGTGCGGATGGCGGCGGGGCGATACTGGGGGGCCGGGAGGTCGTGCGGACGCGGGCCGGGCGGTCGTGCGGGTGCTGGCAATGGCCGGCGCGCGGTTGTCGCATCCGGCGGGCAGGTGTCCGGTTGAGAAGACGAGCGATCGAGCGTCGCTGAAGGTTCCATCGAAGAGGTCGTCATGACCGATGCCGCGGCTGCCGTCACGAGCTTCCTCGCGAGCCAGCAGGAGATGGAGCAGCGCTTTCTTGCCGAGCTGGTCCGGGTGCCCTCCGACAATCCGCCGGGCGACTGCGCGCGCCATGCCGAGCACGCAGCCGAGCTGCTCGAGGAACTCGGCTTCACGGTCGAGCGGCACCCGGTACCGGCGGCGCTGGTTCGCGAGCACGGCATGGTCAGCGCGACCAACCTCGTGGTCCGCCGCCGCTTCGGCGCCGGGCCGGTGATCGCACTGAACGCGCACGGCGACGTCGTTCCGCCGGGCGAGGGTTGGAGCCGCGATCCATACGGCGCCGAGGTCGCGGACGGCTGGATGTACGGCCGCGGCGTCGCGGTCTCGAAGTCCGACTTCGCTACCTACGCCTTTGCGCTGCGGGCGCTGGAGGCGAGCGGCGCCGCGCTCGGCGGCACGGTCGAGCTGCACCTCACCTACGACGAGGAGGCGGGCGGCGAGATTGGTCCCAAGTGGCTCCTGGATCAGCGCATCAGCCGGCCCGACTACGCGATCGGCGCGGGTTTCGCCTACGCGGTCGTCAATGCCCACAACGGCTGCCTCCACCTCGAGGTCGTGGTTCGCGGCCGCTCGGCGCATGCCGCGATGCCATTCACCGGCATCGACGCGCTCGAGGCCGCGAACCATGTGCTGGGCGCGCTCTATGCCTGGCGCAGGGGCCTGGCGGCGCGCGTCTCGGCGGTGCCGGGCATCGGCTCGCCGCAGCTCACGGTCGGGCTGATCCAAGGCGGCATCAATACCAACGTCGTGCCCGATCGGATCAGCTTCCGGCTCGACCGGCGGATGATCCCCGAGGAAGACCCGGCCGAGGCCGAGGCCGAACTGCGGGCAGTGATCGAAGGGGCGGCGCGCGCTTTTCCGCGAGCCCGGGTCGAGATCCGGCGCATCCTGCTGGCGGATCCGCTGAAGCCGCTGCCGGGCGCCGACCGGCTGACCGAAGCGATCTGCCGGCACGCCAGCCGGATCATGGGCGAGCCGGTCGCGGCCAAGGGCGTGCCGCTCTATACCGATGCCAGGCACTATGCGGCGGCCGGCGTGCCGATCGTGCTCTACGGCGCCGGCCCGCACACGATCGAGGAGGCGAACGCGCATCGCGCCGACGAGCGCCTGCCGCTTGCCGACCTGTTCAACGCGACCGAGGTCGTGGCACAGAGCCTGCTCTCGCTGCTGGGCAGCGGTTGACGCGGCTGCAGGCCGCGCGCGGCTTGGCGCGCGGCGGGTTTTCTGGCAGATAGGGCCCGTTTGCGCGCGAGGGTTGCCCGCGGCCGGGCGGCTCGATCGAACATCGCCTGGAGCATCGATGAGTGGCGCTGAAGCCGTGGCTTCGGACTGCGGCGGCCCCGACCGACCCTCGGACTTCATCCGCGAGATCGTACGCGCGGACGTTGAAGCTGGCCGCCATCGGACGGTCGTCACCCGCTTCCCGCCGGAACCGAATGGCTATCTGCACATCGGCCACGCCAAATCGATCTGCCTGAACTTCGGCATCGCAGAGGACTTCGGCGGCCGCTGCAATCTCCGCTTCGACGACACCAACCCGGTCAAGGAGGAGCACGAGTTCATCGAGGCGATCGAGCGCGACGTGCGCTGGCTCGGCTTCGACTGGGGCGAGCGGCCATACTTCGCTTCGGACTACTTCGGCCAGTTGTACGAATGGGCGGAGCATCTGATCCGCGAGGGTAACGCCTATGTCGACGACCTGTCCGGCGAGCAGATCCGGGAGTACCGGGGCACGTTGACCGAGCCCGGACGCGACAGCCCGTGCCGCGACCGGCCGGTCGCCGAGAGCCTCGATCTGTTCCGGCGGATGCGCGCCGGCGAGTTCGAGGAAGGCGCGCGGGTGCTGCGCGCCAGGATCGACATGAGCTCCGGCAACATCAATCTCCGCGACCCGGTGCTCTATCGCATCCGGTACGCGCGTCATCCGCGCACCGGCGACGAATGGTGCATCTACCCGACCTATGATTTCGCGCACGGCCAGTCGGACGCGATCGAGCACGTCACCCATTCGCTCTGCACGCTCGAGTTCGAGGATCACCGGCCGCTCTACGACTGGCTGATCGAGCACTTGCCGGTGCCATCGCGGCCGCGGCAGTACGAGTTCGCGCGCCTCAATCTGTCGCACACGGTGCTCTCCAAGCGCCGGCTCGTGCAGCTCGTCCGCGAGGGCCACGTGCGCGGCTGGGACGATCCGCGCATGCCGACGCTCGCCGGCCTGCGCCGCCGCGGCGTCCCGCCGGCCGCGATCCGCGACTTCATCGGCCGGGTCGGGGTCGCCAAGAGCGACAATCTGGTCGAGGTCGGGCTGCTTGAGCATTGCGTGCGCGAGCTCCTCAATCGGAGCGCGCCGCGCCGGATGGCCGTACTGCGCCCGCTCAAGGTGATAGTCAGCAACTACCCGGAGGGGCAGACCCAGACCTTCGAGGCGGTCAACAACCCGGAAGATCCGGCCGCCGGCACCCGGCCCGTGCCGTTCGGCCGCGAGCTCTGGATCGAGCGCGACGACTTCATGGAGGACCCGCCCAAGAAGTTCTTCCGGCTGGCGCCCGGCCGCGAGGTGCGCCTGCGCTACGCCTATCTGATCACCTGCCGCGAGGTGATCAAAGACAAAGCCGGCGAGGTCGTCGAGCTGCGCTGCACCTACGATCCCGCGACCCGAGGCGGCGATGCGCCTGATCGCCGCAAGGTCAAGGCGACGCTGCACTGGGTCTCGGCGGCGCACGCGCTGCCCGCCGAGGTCCGGCTCTACGACCACCTGTTCACGCGGCCGGACCCGGGTGCCGCGGGCGATTTCCTGGCCG
>DATAOG010000310.1:0-4328 GCA_036265855.1 Geminicoccaceae bacterium
CAGACCATGCTCGTCGAGCAGCCTGCGGACCGCGGGCGACAGCGCGGCGGCGCGGCCGTTGCCGCCGTCCGCCGGCACCTCGGGCTCGGCCGCCGGGGCGCGCTCGGGCGCGGCCGGGCCGGCGGTCGAGCCGTCCTGCGCGATCGTGCCGAGCAGCGCCCCGACCTCGACCTCGCCGCCCTCGTCGACCACGATCTCGGACAGCGTGCCGCTCGCCGGCGCGTTGAACTCGAGCGTGACCTTGTCGGTTTCCAGCTCGACGATCGGCTCGTCCGCGTTGACCGGCTCGCCGACCTGCTTGAACCATTTGGCGACGGTCGCCTCGGTGACCGATTCACCGAGGCTCGGCACGCGAATTTCGACGCTCATGGCTGGGTCCGCTCCCCTGGCGCTCAGGCGGTGCCGGCAGCCTCGGCGGCACCGCCGGTCAGCGCGGTCTCCACCAGTTGGGTCTGCTCGCGCACGTGCTGCTCGTACAGACCGGTCGCCGGCGCGGCGGCCGGCGGCCGGCCGGCGTACAGCGGCCGCGGGTGGCGCATGCCGGCCTGCTCCAGCACCGCCTCGAGCCGCGGCGCGACGAAGCTCCAGGCGCCCATGTTCATCGGCTCCTCCTGGCACCAGACGATCTGCGCGCCGTTGCCGAAGCGAGCGAGCTCCTCGGCCAGGATCCGGTCCGGGAACGGCGCCAGCTGCTCGAGCCGGAGCAGCGCTGCGACCTGATCGAGGCCGAGCTCCTGCCGCCGCTGCATGAGGTCATAGTAGACCTTGCCGCTGCACAGGATCACCCGGGTCACGTCGCGGTCGGCCTCAGACGGCGGCCGCTCGTACATGACCCGGTGGAAGCTGCTGCCGGGCCCCATCTCCTCGAGGCTGGCGACGCAGAGCTTGTGCCGGAGCAGCGACTTCGGGGTCATCACGATCAAGGGCTTGCGGAACGGCCGGTGCAGCTGACGCCGGAGCGCGTGGAAGTAGGACGCCGGCGTCGACGGGTAGAGCACCTGGATGTTGTCCTTGGCGTACAGCTGCAGGAAGCGCTCGAGCCTGGCCGAGCTGTGCTCGGGCCCCTGGCCCTCGTAGCCGTGCGGCAAGAGGCAGACGAGCCCGCACATGCGCAGCCACTTGGCCTCGCCGGCGGCGATGAACTGGTCGAAGTAGACCTGGGCGCCGTTGGCGAAGTCGCCGAACTGCGCCTCCCAGAGCACGAGCGCGTTCGGGTCGGCGAGCGAGTAGCCGTACTCGAACCCGAGCACGCCCTCCTCGGACAGGAAGCTGTCGACCGCCTCGAACGGCGCCTGCTCGGGGTCGAGATGGTTGAGCGGGACGTAGCGCTCCTCGGTCTCCTGATCGTAGAGGATCGCGTGCCGCTGCGAGAACGTGCCGCGGCCGGAATCCTGGCCGCTGAGCCGCACCGGGAAGCCCTCCTCGACCAGCGAGCCGAACGCCAGGTGCTCGGCGGTCGCCCAGTCGATGTTCTGGCCGGCCTCGATCGCCTGCCGGCGCTGGCCGATGATCCGCTCGAGCTTGCGATGGACGTGCAGGCCTTTCGGGATCTCGGTCATCGCGGCGCCGATCGCGCGCAGCCGCTCGATCGGCACCGCGGTGGCGCCCCGATCGTACTCGGCCGGCGCCTTGATCAGCCCGGCCCAGGCGCCTTCGAGCCAGTCGACCTTGTTCATCTTGTAGCCGGCCGCCGCCTCGTGCGCCGCCGCCAGCCGCTCCTGGAAATCGTCGTAGAGCGTCTGCGCCTGGTCCTCGGTCAGCACGCCCTCGCTGACCAGCCGGCGGGCATAGATCTGGCGCGTGGTCGGATGCTGGGCGATCCGGCGGTACATCAGCGGCTGCGTGAAGCTCGGCTCGTCGGCCTCGTTGTGGCCGTGGCGCCGGTAGCACCAGAGGTCGATGACCACGTCCTTCTTGAAGCGCTGGCGGAACTCGGCCGCGAGACGGGCGACGTGCACGACCGCTTCCGGGTCGTCGGCGTTGACGTGGAAGATCGGCGCCTGGACGCTGCGCGCGACGTCCGAGGGGTAGGGCGAGGAGCGGGCGTAAGCCGGGCTCGTGGTGAAGCCGATCTGGTTGTTGACGATCAGATGGATCGTGCCGCCGGTCCGAAAGCCCCGCAATTCCGACATCTCGAGGCCTTCGTGGATCACGCCCTGGCCGGCGAACGCGGCATCGCCGTGCAACAGCAGGCCCATCACGCGCGAGCGCGCGGTGTCGCCCTTTTGGGTCTGCTTGGCGCGAACCTTGCCGAGCACCACCGGGTTGACCGCCTCGAGGTGGGACGGGTTGGCGGTCAGGCTCAGATGGACGCGGCTGCCGCCCGGCAGCTCGCGGTCGGTCGAGGTGCCGAGGTGGTATTTGACGTCGCCCGAGCCCAGCACGTCGTCGGTCGGGTGCGCGTGCTGGAACTCGGCGAAGATCGCGGGATAGGGCTTGCCCATCACGTTGCCGAGCACGTTCAGGCGGCCGCGGTGCGGCATCCCGATCACGATCTCGTCGACGCCGAGCTCGGCCGAGCGCCGGATGATCGCTTCCAGCGCCGGCACCGTGCTCTCGCCGCCGTCCAGGCCGAAGCGCTTGGTGCCCGGGAACTTGGTGTTCAGGAACCGCTCGAAGCCCTCGGCGATCACCAGCTGCTCGAGGATCTCGCGCTGGTCCTCGGCGCTCGGCCGCAGCAGGTTGTGCGAGCCCTCCATGCGCGCCTGGATCCAGGCCTTCTGCTCCGGATACTGGATGTGCATGAACTCGACGCCGATCTTGGCGCTGTAGGTCTGGCGCAGGATCTCGACGATCTGGCCAAGCGTCGCCTTCTCGAGGCCGAGCACGTTGTCGAGGAAGAACTCGCGATCCAGGTCGGCATCGGTGAAGCCGTAGGACTTGGGGTCGAGCTCCGGGTGATGCTTGTTGCCGGCGAGCCGGAGCGGGTCGAGGTCGGCCAGCAGGTGGCCGCGCACCCGGTAGGCCCGGATCAGCATGACGACGCGCAGATGGTCGATGATCAGGCGGCGGCTGCGCTCGCTGCCGAGGTCGACGATCTCGCCGCGCTCCAGCGCTCGCTGCGCGGGCCGCAAGCCATTGCCGGCGTCCCGCTTGAGCGCGCTGCGGCTGCGCTCGAACAGCGCCCGGGTCTCGGCGCCCAGCTCGTCGAAGTAGACCCGCCAGCTCGGATCGATCGCGCCGGGATCGCGCAGGTAGCGCGCGTACAGATCCTCGATGAAGGCCCCGTTGCCGCCGTACAGGAATCCGGTCTGCTCGAGCTCGAGTCGCTTGGCCATGGCTCCAGGTCTACCGTTGCCGCTGCTGCCCGGACGCCGCCTAAGGACGGCGCCCGCGGCGCAAACGTGCCGTCGGGTGGCTTAACAAATGGCCTCAGCCGCCCATCGCCTCAAGCATCGTCTGGCCGATTGCTGCGGGGCTGTCGGCGACGTGGATGCCGGCCGCCCGCATCGCCTCGATCTTCTCCTCGGCGCCGCCCTTGCCGCCGGCGATGATCGCGCCGGCATGGCCCATGCGCCGCCCCGGCGGGGCCGTGCGCCCGGCGATGAACCCGACCACCGGCTTGCGGGTGCCCGAGTCCTCGATCAGCGCCGCCGCCTCCTCCTCGGCGCTGCCGCCGATCTCGCCGATGATCACGATGCCCTCGGTCGCGAGGTCGCCCAGCAGCAGCTCGAGGCAGTCGGTGAAGCTCGTGCCGTTGACCGGATCGCCGCCGATCCCGATGCAGGTGCTCTGGCCCAGCCCGACCGCCGTGGTCTGGGCGACCGCCTCATAGGTCAGCGTGCCCGAGCGGGACACGATGCCGATCTTGCCCGGCCGGTGGATGTGCCCCGGCATGATCCCGATCTTGCAGGCCCCGGGCGTGATGATGCCAGGGCAGTTGGGGCCGATCAGGCGCGAGCCGGACCCGATCAGGGCACGCTTGACCCGGACCATGTCGAGCACCGGGATGCCCTCGGTGATGCAGACGATCAGCCCGAGCTCGGCGTCGACCGCCTCGAGGATCGCATCGGCCGCGAACGCCGCCGGCACGTAGATCACCGTGGCGTCGGCGCCGGTCTCGAGGACGGCCTCGGCGACCGTGTTGAACACCGGCAGCGCGAGGTGCCGGCTGCCGCCCTTGCCGGGCGTCACGCCGCCGACCATCCGGGTGCCGTACGCGATCGCCTGCTCGGAGTGGAAGGTGCCCTGGGCGCCGGTGAACCCCTGGCAGATGACCTTGGTCTCGCGATCGACCAGGACCGACATCAGGCGGCCTTCCCGACCGCGGCGACGACCTTGTCGGCGGCATCGGCGAGGTCGCTCGCGGCCGTGATCGCGAGCCCGGA
>DATAOG010000311.1:0-6699 GCA_036265855.1 Geminicoccaceae bacterium
GCTGGCGTAGCGGCCGCGCAGCTTGAGCAGCTCGGCGTGGCTGCCGCGCTCGACGATCCGGCCCTGTTCGAGAAACAGGATCTCGTCGGCGTCCATCAGCGAGCCCAGCCGATGGGCGATGATGATCGTCGCCCGGCTCGCCTTCTGGCTGCGCAGCGCCGCGCGGATGCTCTGCTCGGTCGCGGCGTCGACCGCCGCGGTCGAATCGTCGAACACCAGGATCGGCGGGCTGAGCAGGATGCTGCGCGCGATCGACAGGCGCTGGCGCTGGCCGCCCGAGAGCGAGACGCCGCGCTCGCCGACCAGGGTCTCGTAGCCCTTGGGCAGCCCCGCGATGTAGTCGTGCAGGCGCGCGACCTCGCTGGACTGCGCGATCCGCTCGCGGTCGGCCCAGGGGTCGCCGTAGGCGATGTTGTTCTCGATCGAGGCCGTGAACAGAAACGTGTCCTGCTGGACCAGGCTGACCGTCCGACGCAAGGACGCGAGCGTGACCTCGCGCACGTCCTGGCCGTCGATCGTGATCCGCCCGGAGCCGACGTCGTAGTAGCGCGGGATCAGGTGCGCGATCGTCGATTTGCCGCTGCCAGGCGGCCCCACGATCCCGAGCGTGCGCCCAGCCCGGACCTCGAAGCTGATGTCGTGCAGCGTCGCGAGCTGCCGGTCCTCGCCCGGATAGGCGAAATCGACGTGCTCGAAGCGGAGCACGGCACCCTCGACCACCAGATCGCGAGCCCCTGGCCGGTCGGCGATCTCGGGCTCGCGGTCCAGAATCTCGAACAGCCGGGCGCCCGACATCGAGGCGCGGGCGAAGGCGTTGACCATCAGGCCCAGCTGGCGGACCGGCATCTGCAGGATCGCCATGAAGGCCAGATACTCGGCGAGCGTGCCGACCGTGATCTCGCCCGCCAGCACCTTGTGGCCGCCGACCCAGAGCAGCAGGCCCATCGCGAGGAAATAGGCGTAGGTCATCGCCGCGGTGTTGCGCACCCGAAGGTCGATCCGGCGGTCGGCGAGCGTGAGCGTCTCCTCCGAGACGGCATCGAACTTGGCGAGCTCGTAGGATTGGGCGGCGAACGCGCGGACCACCCGGATGCCGCCCAGGTTCTCCTCCATGACCCGGGTCAGCACGCCGAGCTCTTCCTGCAGCGAAAGCCAGCTCGCCCGCAGCCGCAGCCGCGCCACGACCGAGCGCCAGGCGGCGAACGGCACGAAGCTGAGCGCGATCAGCCCGAGCAGGGGCTGCCGGCTGAGCAGCAGGCTCGCGCCGATTCCGACCAGGACGGTGGCCAGCACGAGCCGGATCACGCCCGCGTTGATCACGGTCCGGATGCCCTCGATGTCGAGCATGCCGCGGGTGATCAGCTCGCCGGTGTGGGCCCGGTCGTGGAACCCGAAGCTCAAGCGTTGCAGCTTGGCGTAATAGGCCATGCGCAGGTCGTAGGCGATCTTCTGCCCGACCGCCTCGCCCTGGTAGTTCTGCCACATCGTGAACAGGCCGCGCAGGACCGCGGCGCCGAGCAGCAAGGCCGCGGTCTGCCAGAGCGCGGCGCGCGCCGCGGCCGGATCGCCGCCGGCGAGCAGGCCCTGCGCGCCGTCGACGGCGCGGCCGAGATATTTCGGGATCAAGAGCTGGAAGACCGCGGCCGCGACCGTGGCGCCGAGCGCGATCGCCATGCCGCCCCGGTAGCGGAGCGCCATGCGCAGGACGCGCTGCACGATCCTGAGGTCCGACAGGCCGACGTGGCCGGCATGTGGCGCGGGCGGAGACGCAACTGGACGAGTGGTCGACACGGACAAACCCGAAAACCTCTGGTGGACAGTCCCCGGTCGTCTGCTCGCGCCGGGGTCCTTCGGCCGCTGCGGCCGCTGCCCGGGCTACGACGCCCCGATGTGACGGAAAACCGGCGCATCCATAGCGCCTGGCGGGCCCGACGCCAAAGCCTTTCGATACCGGCCGCGGCTTGGCATGTACGGCCGGGACCGCCATCTGAAAGGACGGAAACGACGGGAGCGGCGGCGCATGCCGGGTGAGACGCAGGAGATCGTTGCGTGGGCCGTCCAGGCCGGCCTCGAGGGGCTCGGCCATGGCGAGCTGACCGCCGGCTACTGCGAGCGCCTCGTCGAGGCGGGCGTGCCGCTCTGGCGCGCCTCGATGGGCGCCGACACGCTTCACCCGCTGATCGATGCGCAGGGCCAGCGCTGGGTCGCCGGCGAGGGCGTGCGCGAGGAAATCTACATCCGCCAGAGCTCACCTGAGAGCGAGCAGGAGTGGCTGCAGAGCCCCTGGCATCGCATGGTCCAGGACCGCAGCTGGGAAATGCGCCGGCGGCTCGCGATCGGCGAAGGCACCAACGAGTTTCCGCTGCTCGCGAGGCTGGCGGCGCAGGGCGCCACCGACTACTGGGCGCGGATCATGCGCTACGGCGAGCAGGCCCACATCGGCGAGGGCAAGGGCATCGCGACCTCGTTCTCGACCCGTGAGCCTGAGGGCTTCGCCGCCGAGCACCTGGCCACGATCGAGGCGACGCTGCCGGCGTTCGCGCTCGCGTACAAGGCGACCATGACCCTCGACACGGCGCGTACGCTGGTCACCACCTACCTCGGCAGCGACGCCGCAGAGCGCATCCTGCGCGGCGAGATCGACCGCGGCCAGGTCAAGACCCTGCGCAAGGTGCTCTGGTTCAGCGATCTCGCCGGCTTCACCAGGATTGCCGACACGCTCGCGCGCGAGCAGCTCCTCGACCTGCTCAACGCCTATGCCGAGGGCCTGGTCCGCGTCATCCACGATCACGGCGGCGAGGTGCTGAAGTTCATGGGCGACGGCCTGCTTGCGGTGTTCGACGGCGCCGCCGACCACGCCTGCGAGCGCGCGCTTGATGCCGCCTGGGCTGCGAGGAGCGCGATCGACCGGCTCAACCAGCGGCGCGAGGCCGGCGGCCTGACGGTCACGAACTTCACGCTCGCGCTGCACGCGGGTGAGGTCCTCTCGGGCAACGTCGGCAGCCAGGAGCGGCTCGATTTCACCGTGGTCGGCCCGGCGGTCAACGAGGTCGCGAGGATTCAGGCGATGAGCCGCTCGCTCGACCAGCCGATCGTGGTCTCGGCGAGCTTTGCCGCCGCCTGCGGCGAGCAGCGGGCGCGCCTCGTCTCGCTCGGCCGCTACGCGCTCCGCGGCGTCGGCCGCCCGCAGGAGCTGTTCACGCTCGACCTCGCCGCTGCCGACGGTCAGCGGTAGGTGAACGCGGGCTTGCGCTTCTCGAGGAAGGCGCGCCGGCCTTCGAGGTAGTCCGGGCCCTCGAACTGGCTCTCGGTCAGGCGTCTGGACAGCTCCGTGTCCTCGACCGCGCCGTTCAGGATCTCGCCCACGATCTGCTTCACGGCCCGGATTGTGAACTGGGAAAGCGCGCAGAGCTGCTCGGCGAAGGCCAAGGTCTCGCGCTCCAGGTCGGCCGCCGCGAACAGCCGGGTCGCGAGCCCGATCGCAAGCGCCTCCTCGGCCTCGATGACGCGGGCGCCCATCAGCATCTCCTTGGCCTTCGCGGGCCCGACCAGATCGACCAGCCGCTTGGTCTCCTTGAGCGAGTAGGCAAGCCCGAGCCGGGCCGGCGGGATGCAGAACCTTGCACTCGGGTCGGCGTAGCGCAGGTCGCAGCAGAGCGCGAGCGCGCAGCCGCCGCCGAAGCAGACGCCCCGGACCATCGCGATCGTGGGCTTGGCGAGCTCCGCGAGTGCTCCGTAGGCGGCGCCGACCGCGCTCCGATAGGCATGCCTGCTCTCGGGGGACGCGTGCACCTGATCGAACTGGCCGATGTCGGCGCCGGCGCAGAACGCCTCAGGGCTGGCGCCGCGCACGATCAGGACCTTGAGCTCGGGATCCGCCGCCGCCGCGGCCGCGAGCTTCGGGATCGCCTGCCACATCTCGGTCGTGAGCGCGTTGCGCTTCTCCGGCCGGTTCAGGACCAGCTCGGCGATCGCGCCGCGGGTCGCGAGAGAGATCGGCTGCCCGCTCATGGGCGATCCGTGGTGTTGCGAAAGGAGCGCCGAAGGCGCGAGAAGCGCTCCGATGCCGGCGCGGCCGCGACCGCGACCGGCCCGAGCAGGGCCTGCCGGAACCGGTCCTTGAGATGGGCGCCGTCCTTGGGCGGCAGCTCGAGCGGCAGCGGCTCGGCCCGGACCTTGATCGCGTAGAAGACCGGGCCGGCCTCGGTCCGGAGCACCTGCCGGGCAGCCTCGAGCTCGTCTGCCTCGCGGACCGTGCCGGCGACCCGGAAGCCCGCCGCCCTGGCGATCCCGGCGAGATCGACACCGTGCGCGGTATGGGTCGCCTGCATGCCGGTCTCGCCGTAGCGCTCGTTGTCGAACACCGCGAGCGCGAGATTACTCGGCCGCTGGACCGCGATCGTGGCAAGGCCGCCCAGGCCCATCAGCAGCTCGCCGTCGCCGGTGATCACGAGGACGCGGCGCTCGGGCTGCGCGAGCGCCAGGCCCAGACCGATCAGCGCCGCCCCGCCCATTGCCCCCCAGAGCGGAAAGTTGAGCGGGTGGTCGCCGGCCGCAGTCGCGTCCCAGGCGGTGCTGCCGAGCCCGGCGACCACCAGCAGATCGCCGCGCTCGGCGAGCAGGAACTGCGCCACCTCGCGCCGCCGCAGCGGGAAGGCATGGCTCCGTCCGGAACTCATCCTCTGTCCTCAATCATCGATCGAAGCTTTTGGCCCCGATCAATTTTTGCCCGATCAGGACCGCCACCGGGACCTGGCCTTCGAACGCGATCCGCGCCGCCGCCTGCACGGTCTCGGCGGCGGCCTCGGGGTCGTCCAGGCGCTGCACGATCGCGCCCGCGAGCTTCAGCACCTCGGCCGCGGCCTGCCCCATCGGCAGCTGCCAGGGGTTGAACTCGCCCCATTCGCCGCGCATCGTGACCAGCATCAGCAGCGGCACGCGGCAGCTGCGGTTCAGCGCCAGCATGTTGACGCAGTTGCCGAGCCCGCTGCTCTGCATCAAGAGCACGCCGCGCGCGCCGCCGAGCCAGGCTCCGGCAAGCAGGGCCACGCCTTCCTCTTCCGTGGTCAGCACGACCGCCCGCATCGCGCCATCGGCCGCGCACAGCTCGATCAGGCGCGCATGGCCGGCGTCCGGCACGTAGGCGACCTGCTGCACGCCGATCTCGACCAGCGTGCGGTAGATTGCCTCGGGCCACCTGTTCAAAGGCCACCTGCCTGCAGGGCTCGCCTCGCGTCAGTCTGCCCGGCGGCCGGCCCGTCGACAAGAGCGCCCGCCGGCGCGACGCCCGCCCCCGGCTCGGAACCATCCGGCGGGCCGCCCGTTGACCCCTCAGAGCAGCCATCCGGCGACTACGTCGGGTGCCGGACGCGGCCGCATGAGGCCGCTGGCTTTCGAGGAGGATACGGATGACACTCGCACGTTTGATGGCCGGCGTCGCTCTGGTCGCGCTGATCGGCTCGCCGGCCCTGGCGCAGAACCAGGATCAGGCCAAGCCGCCGCAGCAGCAGACGTCGACCGGCGCCGCGCAGCAGCAGCTGGCTCAGGAAGACATGGACTTCGCCAAGACCGCCGCTGGCGATGGCATGGCCGAGGTCAAGCTCGGCACGCTCGCCCAGCAGAACGCCGAGAACGGTGAGGTCAAGCAGTTCGGTCAGCGTATGGTCGACGACCACAGCAAGGCGAACGACAAGCTGAAGTCGATCGCCGAGTCGAAGAAGGTCGATCTGCCGCAGCAGCTGCCGCCGGAGGCGCAGCAGGCCTATGACGAGCTGCAGAAGAAGAAGGGGCACGACTTCGACCAGGCCTACATGGACGACATGGTCAAGGATCACAAGAAGGCGATTGAGCTGTTCCAGAAGGAGGCCACGGGCGGCAAGGACAAGGATCTGCAGAAGTTCGCCCAGGACACGCTGCCGACCCTCCAGCAGCACCTCGACATGGCCCAGAAGGCCCAGGAGCAGGTGACCGCGTCGGGCGCCAAGGCGCCGACCGCCAGCCAGCAGGCCAAGGCGACCTCGACCGACCAGCCGCGCGCAGCGACGGCGCCGGCTACCGCCCAGCCGAGCACCGAGGCAGCGAACAAGCCGAAGACGGAGACGACCACAATGGCGGCAACCGGGGCGGCGACCGGCGCCGCTACCGGAGCGGCGGCCGGGGCGCCCTCCAACACGCCGCCGGCGACGGCGTCGAAGAACGCGGAGCAGCAGGCGGCGGCCGAGTCGACCACTCCGCCAAAGTCGATGACGACCAAGCCCGCCGGCTCGCAGCAGGCGGCGGTTCAGCCGACCCCCACGCAGGTGAAGGCCGAGGACGTGATCGGCGCCAAGGTCGTCAACAACAAGGGCGACAAGATCGGCAAGATCGAGGACCTCGTGATCGACAACGACAAGGTCCAGTACGCCGTGGTCTCGGTCGGCGGCTTCCTCGGGATCGGCGCTAGGCACGTCGTGGTCCCGATCGACCAGCTGAAGCTGGGCAAGGATCAGGCCTACCTGCTGTCGGCCTCGACCGAGGATCAGCTGAAGCAGATGCCGGAATACAAGGAGGGCCAGTACAAGAGCCAGAAACAGGGCTAGCCCTCTCGCGCCCCGCTGGCGAGGCGAAGGCCGGGCGGTTGCCCGGCCTTTTCCTTGTCTGCGAACCGGACGCGGCCCGCGGGCGCGGCTCCAGGGGCCCGGGCAGTCCGCGGCCTTGGCC
>DATAOG010000312.1:0-3033 GCA_036265855.1 Geminicoccaceae bacterium
GAGCTGGCTGATCGACCAGGGCTTCGGGCCCAAGCGGATCCAGGCACTCATGGGCCACAGCGGGATTCAGATCACATTCGACACCTACGGGCACCTGTTCCCGCAAGAGGATGACCACGCGAAATTCGCGGCCGGTGAGGCTGCGCTCGTGAGCTAGCCGCGACACAAAACGCGCCAATCCGCGACATGGCAGGATAGAAGCCGCAGAAATTCTAGACCTACTGTCTTCCAGATGCGGACTGAAAATCCGCGTGTCGGTGGTTCGATTCCGCCCCTGGGCACCATGCTTCGCCGCCGGTTCCCGCGGTCAGGGTAGGCCGTACCGGCCTCGTTGCCCGCGCGATCGTGCTCGCGCAGCCGTCACTCGCCGGGGGGATCGATCGCGTTGCCGGCCGCATCCAGCGGCGCCGCGACCACGTCGCCGACCCCGGGGACCACGCGCGCGACGTCGGCGGTCGCCCGGAAGGGCAGCGCCACCGCGCCGCAGCCCGCGAGGCTGACACAGATCAGCAGCAACCCGAGAATCCGCATCGCCGTCTCCTCGTTGATGGGGTTGCGGATGGAGGTTCGAGCCCGAACTGGTCAACAGGATCAACCCTGGACGCGGCGCTCCGGTTCCATGCTCGGCGGCGGCAGGACCTTGGCCCACGAGCGGATCGGAACGGGCTCGCCGTTCCCGAAGCCGTGGTCGGCGGGGCGCCAGACAGCTCCAGGGGTCGCACCAGAGAGCCGGCCCGCCGGCCGGCGGCAGGGCGTCGCCCGGACCGTTGCCGGCCCTCGGCTCGATCAAGGGCGGCCGCGGCCCCCATCCGCGGGTCCGCGTTGATTCCACGTGAGGCAAGGGTTGTTCTGGTCCTGGCCCCAGTCGCTGACCAGCGAGGTGAGCGAGCCGAGCAGATTGATCGGCGTCAGAACAAGCTCGCCGACGGCGCGGCCGGCCAGGCCCATCCTGCTGACATCGACCGACGGATCGCGCAATGGTCCGACGATGCGATAAGGCGTCGTCAGCCTCACGAGCTCGGCCCTGGCGGGCCGCGGATGCACCAGAATGTCGACGGTCTGATCGACCAGGTTCAAGGTTCCGGAGCCCGTGGACCTGGCCAGGGACGTGTCCATGAACAGGGACTGGCTGGTCGCCACGCCGTGCTTGATGTCGAACCGCGCCACGAAGCAGCTGAGATCGGTGCTGCTTCGCAAGGCGGCGCCCGTGAACAGCCACTGCAGCACGTTGGCGCCGGTCAGATCGAAGTAACGGAGATGGATCCTGCCGCGCTCGATCGCCATGCCGAACTCGCCCTCGAGAGCCGGAATCAGAGCTGGCAGCGAGCTGCCGGTGGTCTTGAGCGCCGCCTTCAGGTCCAGCTCGCCCTCGATCGGAACATCTGCTCGGAGCTGCGCCAGCAGGTCGCCAAGCTGCAGGTCGTTCGCCGTGGCGCCCAAGGTGATGGCAGGCGGGTTGATGCTCGTGTCCAAAGCAGCATCGAGCTCTGCCGAGCCTTCGAGCAGATCGAAGCTGTCCGAATTGATGCGCAGGATTCCGTCTTGCAAGCTGATCGCAAGGCTCCCCCGGTCGATCGACAGGCGCGTGCCCTCAATCTGATCGATCTGCACGCTCAGGCTCAGATCCAGCGCCCGCAAGGCAGCGAATGAGGTCGGCCGCGCCTCCGATCGGGGCGGCGCGCGCTTCGCCGCCGCGTCCTGCTGCCAGGGGCCGTTCGGCCGGATGCCGAAATCGGCAAGGTAGAGGACCGGCGTCGCGATCTCACCCGAGATCCAGGGCCGCGCGCCGGCGAACGAGGCATGGAGGATCTCCTCGATCTCCGTGCGCCCCAGGCGCGCCTTGCCCGAGAGGCGTGGCGTTTCGAGATCGCCCTCCAGGCGGCCCTTGAAGGCGAAGGGGCCGAGCGCCGGCAGCGAAACGTCCAGCAGAGGGCTGAGCATCGCCAGATCCCTGGCCGCCAGCTCGACCTCAAGCCCGGACCAAGAGCTGTCCCTGGCCGCCCCGAGAGTCCCGGCGACCCTGGCCGACAAAGCCTCGGTGTCGCCGGCCGTGGCGTCCAGCGCTTCGATCCGCAGGCGACCGTCGATGTCGGCGAGCTCGGCCCTTGCCCAGACCGGACCCAGCGCAGGCAGCTCCCGGCCCAGCGCCCAGCCCAGCAGCGGCCCCAGATCGCTCTCGAAGCTCGCGCGGGCGCGGGCTGCGCCAAGAAAGAGGACGTTGTCGATCCGGCCGGTCACGCGGACCGGCCGCTCCGGCGTTCCGGCGCGCAGTTCGACCCCTTCGAGGTTGAGGCGATCGAGCCCGCCGATCAGTCGGCCGCTTCCGCGCAGCGCGCCGAGCTCGGGCAGGCGACGGCCCCAGGCGTCCGCCAGCGCCGCGGTCGAGGGCGCCCGGGCCTCGACCCGGACATCGACCCCCTGGACCGCCGGGGCGGGCAGGAAGTGGATCTCATCGATCGCGCCCGCGGCAGCGATGTTCAGCCGGTCCGCGCTGCCGACCCGCAGGTCCAGGTCGGAGAGCCTCAGAGCCTGTGAGCTGCCGGCGATCGCAAAGCGCCCGTCGACCGGACCGAGTTCCGGCAGCGGGCGATCCAGAGCCTTGGCCAGCGGCGCGGTCGCCAACGCCTTGGCCTCGACCCGCAGGTCGACTCCCTGGACGGCGAGGTCGGGCATGAGCCTGATCTCGCCGACGGCTCCCCTGGCGTCCATCATCAGCTGGTCCGTGCTGCCGACCCGCAGGTCCAGGTCGGCCAGCTTCAGGGCATCGGCATTGCCGGTCACCGTGAAGCGCCCGTCGACCGGCCCGAGCTCCGGCAGGGGGCGTTTCAGAAGCTTCGCCAGAGGCGCGGTCGAGGACGTTTTGGCCTCGACGCGAATGTCGATGCCCTGAGCCGCTAGGCCAGGCGTCAGGCGGATCTCATCCACGGCTCCGGTGGCGGCGATCGTGGGCTGGTCCGCGCTGCCGATCCGCAGGTCCAGGTCCGCCATCCTCAGGGCCTCGGCATTGCCGGTCAGCGTGAAGCGCCCTTGCAC
>DATAOG010000313.1:0-7622 GCA_036265855.1 Geminicoccaceae bacterium
CAGCTTCAACTCCCTGCCGCCAGAGCTGCAACGCCGGTACCGGGCGCTCGGGATCGTTGGCGCGTTCGCCGACGAACTGGTGCTGCAGACGGCCGTCGCCGACTAGCCACGCGCCGGGTGCGGTGCTCCTCGCAGTCGTTCCGAGCGCTGGACGATCGCCGCAGCGGTTCGGGCTCGCGCGCCATCGCCTGCCGGTCCTGCTGCACTTCATGGCCCTCGCGGTCACGCTCGCGACCGCCAAGGTCATGCTGAGCACGGTCGGCGTAGCTCTGTTTCTGGCCAAGGTGGGCCCGGGCCGGCTGCCGCTGTTCTACCTGATGCTGGCCGCGACCGCGATCCTGCTGTCGGCGGCTGCAAGCGGCGCGATTGACCGGCTGCCGCGGATCACCTTAGGCCGGGCCGCTTTCTTGGGCACGCTGCTCGGCGCCGCGGCGCTCCGGCTGCCGATCGCGTTCGACCTGCCGGCCGCCTACTACGCGGTGCTCGCCAGCGCCCACATCTACGAGATCGTGCTCGATATCGTGTTCTGGGTGGTGGTCGCCGCCTTCTTCGATACGATCGAGCTCAAGCGCGCGACGCCCCTGATCTATATGGCGCTCGCGGCCGGCGGCGTCGCCGGCGGTCTGCTCGCGAGCCTCTTCTCGGCCGTCATCCCGGCGGAGGACCTGCTCCTGGCCCTGCCGGCACTCGGCGTGATCGCGGCCGTCCAGTTCGGGCTCGCCGGGCGCCGGCTACAAGAGCTGGACGATCCCGGCCAGAGGCAGCTTGAACGGCCGGGGACGCTCGAGCAGCTGCGACTTCTGCCGGATCTGATCGCGCGCTATCCGCTGATCCTGCTGATCGCGCTCAACGCCACGATGCTCACGATCCTTTACGGTCTTTGCGAGTACCTGGTGCTCACGGTCTACGCCCGGCACTTTTCGAGCCAGATGGCGCTGACCCGCTTCCTGGCGGTCGTGTTCGCCGGGATCCAGGCGATCGAGTTCGCGCTCCTCTACCTGGTCAGCCGGCCACTGCTCGCGCGAGCCGGGCCTGTGGCGCGCAACCTGATCTTTCCGCTCAGCTCGCTCGTTTGCCTGATCGGCCTCGCGATCAGTGCCAAGCTGCCGGCCGCGGTCGCGACCCACATCAATGCGGAGGCGGTCTCCAACGCGATCTTCCAGCCGGTCAACAACAGCAACTACGTGGCCCTGCCGCTCCGCTTCCAGGGCCGGATCCGGACGCTCGCCGACGGCATCTTCTATCCCGCCGGCCTGGCGCTTGCCGGCGGCGTGCTGCTGAACCTCCAGGCCCAGCTGGCCCCGGCGCAGATCAACTTCGTCGCGATCACCTTCGCGCTCCTGTTCATCGGCCTGAATGTCGGGGCGGGCCTGCTCTTCCTGCCGGCGCTCGTGCGCAATCTGCGGGCCGACACGGGCCATTTTGCCGACCTTCGGCCTGCGGCCGGGGTCTCGCCGACCGTGCCCGCCGAACAGGTTCGTCAACTGCTGGCGAGCGAGGATCCGGAGACACGACGGGTCGGCCTCGGCCTCGCGGGTGGCCTCGATCCGGCACCGCTGATGGAGCAGCTGCGCGCGATCGCGCCGGGCGCCGACCGCGCCGCCCGCCGGGCGATCGCGGGCCTGCTCGCGCGCTTACCGTCCAGGCGGCTGGAGCCGTTGCTCGATGAGCTGCTCGACGGCGACGAACGGTCGAGCCAATTGATCGCGCTCCAGGCCAAGCTTGCGCGTCGCGCCCCGCTGACGCCCCGGCAGTTCGAGCGGCTGACCGGCGCCTCCGACCCGGGCGTCGCGGCGGTTGCTGCGCTCGCCGCCGACGCGCCCGGACCACTCGCCGGGGTCGCGCGCGCCTGTCGGGATGCCGGGATCGCCGGCGACGTGCTCGACGGCTGCGCCGCGGCCGGTCGGCCCGGCCTCGCCGATCTGCTGCTCGAGGTGATCGAGGCCGCGCCGCTCGAGCAGCAGCGCGAGGCAGTCGCGATCCTGCGCACGCTCGTCGACCCGCAGCACGCCGGCGCCGCGGCACTCGGCCGCCGCCTTGCCCATCACGGCGATGCCCAGCTGCGCGCCGGAGCGGCCGGCCTGCTCGGTGCGCTCGCCGGCTCGGCCGCGACCCTCGAGGCGCTGGCCGAGCGCCTCGGCGATCCGAGCCGGCTGGTGCGCGAGCGCGCCGCCGAAGCCTTGGCGATGCAGGGCGACGGCGCGATCCCGTTCGTGCTCGCCGACCTCGATCGCACCGATCCGTGGCGGGTCGAGGCGGCCGTCCGAACCCTCGGCCGGATCGGCTCGCGCCGCGCAGCCGCGGCGCTTGGCGCGCTTCCCGGACCGATGTGCCGGGATGTCGTGCGCAACCTCGGCTGGCTGCGGCAGCTGCCCGATGGCCCGGGACGCACGCCCTGGCTCGCGCTTGAGATCGCCATCGAGGATCACGACCGGCGGATCGTCAACCTCGTGCTGAACGTGCTCGCGGCTCTCGGCGAGGAGCGCTCGGTCGCCCGTCTGCGCGACGCCCTGGCGGCCCCCGACCGGCGGACGCGGGCCAATGCGCTCGAGGCGCTCCTGACGCTGCCCCAGCGGCGGCTCGTCCTGCCGATCCTGCCGCTGCTCGAGGCGCGGTACGCGGTCGAGGGTTCGGACGCGCGGGCGCCGGCCGCCGGCACCCCCGACCTTGCCGCGATCCTGGCTGCGGCCGCCCGCTGCGACGATCGTTGGATCCGGGTGGGCGCGGCCTGGACCGCACGCGCGCTCGGCGCCGCTAGCGCCGGAGCGCCGGTGCGTCCGTGGGCGCCGGGGCTGCCCCCGAGGCTAGCCCCAGCCGCAATCAGCCCGACGGAGGACGATATGGAGCGCATCCTGGCGCTGAAGCAGACGCCGCTGTTCCGTTATCTGCCGCTCGACACGATGCTGGCGGTAAGCGGGGCATTGGAGTATCGCCAGTATGTCGATGGCGAGACCATTGTGCCGGCGGACGGGCGCCTCGATCACTTCTGCCTGCTCGTGACCGGCGAGGCTGATCTGCTGCCGCCCGAGGGCCAAACCGAGCATCTCGCTGCGCCGGCCCATTTCGGCGAGCTCGCGCTCGTTGACGAGCACACGCGCTCGCCCAAGGTGGTCGCGGTGGGCGACTGCGGCCTTTTGCGCCTGCACCGGCTCGTATTCCACGATCTGAGCCGGGACTACCCCGAGATCGTGATGGAGCTGTGCAAGCTGCTGGCGCGGCGCCTGCGTCGGGCCGATCGCCCTCACTACGGCTAGGCTCAGACCGCCCCCCGAGTGACCTCCGCGGCGACCGGAGGCGGCGCCGGTGCTCCCAGGCCGACTCGTGTCCCGGCGCCGGGGCGGTTATCCGAGCACCCAGCGCACCGCCAGCAGGATCACGGTCCAGAGGCCCGCGCTGGCCACGGTCACCAGCATCGCCGCCTGGGGCACGGACCAGCGGTCGTCATCGGCATCGACCGCCGGCAGGACTTCAACGGTGCCGGCTTTGGTGGTCTGAGCCATCGCGATCTCCAGGTGGCATTTCTCTGGAGGGTCGCCGATGGCGTTTAAGGAAAAGTTAAGGGCGGACGCCGTGGCTCCTTGCCTCGTCCGTCACTGCTTGCGGTCAACCGTAAGGGGAAAGAAAAAGGAGGCCGAAGCCTCCCCAGCGAGTGATGCTCTAAGAGCGGTGCCGTTTCCGGCTTATGTTCACCCGCGAACCGTACGAGTTCTCCACAACCTGTGCAAGATCCATTGTGATTGAATGATCAGAGCGATCTCTCAACCATCAGTTTCTTAATCTCGGCGATCGCCTTGGCCGGGTTCAGGCCCTTGGGGCAGGTATTGGCGCAGTTCATGATGGTATGGCAGCGGTACAGGCGGAACGGGTCCTCGAGCATGTCGAGGCGCTCGCCCGCGTGCTCGTCGCGGCTGTCGGCGAGCCAGCGATACGCCTGAAGCAACGCGGCCGGACCGAGGAAGCGCGTACTGTTCCACCAATACGACGGACAGCTGGTCGAGCAGCAGGCGCACAGGATGCATTCCCAGAGGCCGTCCAGTCTGGCGCGCTCCGCCGGCTCCTGGCGCCGCTCCCGCTCCGGCGGCGGCGATGCCGTCTGCAGCCAGGGCTCGATCGCTTCGTACTGTGCCCAGAACTGGGTGAAGTCGGTCACGAGATCCTTGATCACCGCCATGTGCGGCAGAGGATAGATCGCGACCTCGCCTTCGAGGTCCTCGATCGCGCTCGTGCAGGCGAGATTGTTGCGGCCGTCGATGTTCATCGCGCAGGAGCCGCACACTCCCTCCCGGCAGGAGCGACGGAAGGTCAGGCCGCTGTCGATCTCGGTCTTGATCTTGATCAGGGCGTCCAGGACCATCGGGCCGCAGTCGTCGAGATCGATCTCGAACCGGTCGAGATGTGGGTTGGCGCCGCTCTCGGGGTCGTAGCGATAGACCTTGAAGGTCTTGACGCGCGCCGTGCCCGGCACCGCCTTGTGGGTCCTGCCCTCGACCACGCGCGAGTTCTTCGGCAGCGTGAACTCAGCCATGACGCCCCTCAGTAGACCCGCTTTTGCGGCGGGATCGGCTCGACCTCGTTGGTCAGCGGCCGGGTATGCACCGGCCGGTCGCCGAGGCGTGGCCGGTGCTCGCCGTCGACCCAGCAGAGCGTGTGCTTCAGCCAGTGCTCGTCGTCGCGCTCCGGGAAGTCCTCGCGGGCATGGGCGCCCCGGCTCTCGGTCCGGTAGAGCGCGGAATGCATGGTCGCGACCGCCTGCAGCATCAGGTTCTGCAGTTCCAGCGCCTCGACCAGGTCCGAGTTCCAGATCATCGAGCGGTCGGTGAGCCGGATCTCGCCGAGGCTGCTCGCGACTTCGTCGAGCTTGCTCGTGCCCTCCTCGAGCACCTGGCCGGCCCGGAACACGGCCGCGTAGCGCTGCATCGTGCGCTGCATGTTGCTCCGGATCGCTCCGGTCGAGAGGCTGCCGGCGGCATGCCGGGTGCGGTCGAGGCGCTCGATCGCGGCATCGCCCGCGTCCTTGGCGAGCGGTTTCTGGCTCGCGCCGGGGCTCAAGATCTCGGCCGAGCGATGGGCGGCCGCGCGGCCGAACACGACGAGGTCGATCAGCGAATTGCCGCCCAGGCGATTGGCGCCGTGGACCGAGGTGCAGCTGGCCTCGCCGACGGCCATCAGGCCGGGGACGACCTGATCGCCGCCGCCATTGCGCGGCGCCAGCACCTCGGTCAGATAATTGGTCGGGATACCGCCCATGTTGTAGTGGCAGGTCGGCACGACCGGAATCGGCTGCTTGGTAACGTCGACGCCGGCGAAGATCCTGGCGGTCTCGGAGATGCCAGGCAGGCGCTCGTGCAGCAGCGCCGGATCGAGGTGCTCCAGATGCAGCTCGATGTAGTCGCGGCTCGGCCCGCAGCCGCGGCCCTCGTTGATCTCGATGGTCATCGCGCGCGAGACGACGTCGCGGGACGCGAGGTCCTTGGCCGAGGGCGCATAGCGCTCCATGAACCGCTCGCCGTCCGAGTTGGTGAGGTAGCCGCCCTCGCCGCGGGCGCCCTCGGTGATCAGGCAGCCGGCGCCGTAGACCCCGGACGGGTGGAACTGCACGAACTCCATGTCCTGGAGCGGCAGGCCCGCCCGCAGCACCATCGCGTTGCCGTCGCCGGTGCAGGTATGGGCCGAGGTGCAGGAGAAATAGATGCGGCCGTAGCCGCCGGTCGCGAGCACCGTGAGCTGGGCCTTGAACCGGTGCAGCGTGCCGTCCTCGAGGCAGAGCGCGATCAGGCCGCGGCAGCTGCCGTCGTCGTCCATCAGGAGGTCGAGCGCGAAGTACTCGTTGAAGAAGCGGACCTGATGGCGCAGCGCCTGCTGAAACAGGGTGTGGAGCAGAGCGTGGCCGGTCCGGTCGGCGGCGGCGCAGGTGCGATAGGCCTGCTTCTTGCCATAGTCGGTCGATTGGCCGCCGAACGCGCGCTGGTAGATCTTGCCCTCAGGCGTCCGGGAGAACGGCACGCCGTAGTGCTCGAGCTCGATCACCGCCGCGGGCGCGTGCTTGGTCATGAACTCGATCGCGTCCTGGTCGCCCAGCCAGTCTGAGCCCTTGACCGTGTCATACATATGATAGCGCCAGTCGTCGGGCCCCATGTTGCCGAGCGCGGCGTTGATGCCGCCCTGGGCGGAAACCGTATGCGAGCGGGTCGGGTAGACCTTGGAGATACAGGCGGTGCGCAAGCCCGCCTCGACCATGCCGACCGCGGCGCGCAGGCCCGAGCCGCCGGCCCCGAGGACCAGGCAGTCGTACTCGTGATCGACGATCGGGTAGGCCTTAGCCATGGAATTCAACTTCCCAGCGAGACTTTGAGCACCGCGACGATGCAGGTGACCGCGAGCGCAGTCACAATCAAGGGGATCGCGACCAGCGTCGCGAGCCGGGCGGGCTCGTGGTGGACATAGTCCTCGACCACGACCTGCAGCCCGAGTCGGGCATGATAACAGATCGACAAGATCAGAAGGATCATCAGGCTCGCGGAGATCGGCGAGGCGAGCCAGGCCCGGACCTCGGCGTAGCCGGCGCCGGAGAGCCCGATCGCGCTGAAGATGAACCAGAGCACCAGCAGCAGATTGGAGATCGCGGTCAGGCGCTGCCGGCCCCAATGGCCGACCCCGGAACGGGCCGCGCCGAGCCCGCGTACCCTGGCGATCGGCGATCGCGTGCCCATGCCCGTCTCCTCAGCCGCCGAGCGCGAGCCCTAGCCAGACCAGCACGGTCGCGGCGCCGGCGAAGCCGAGCACGCCAAGCCCGGACTGATAGGCGGTGGTCGGGTCCAGGCCATAGCCGGCGTCCCATACCAGATGGCGGACGCCGTTGCCCATGTGATAGAAGACGACGAAGGTATAGACGAACAGCACCGGCGCCCCGACCCATGAGTGCATCGCCGCCTGAACGGTGGCGAACGCGCCGGGACCGCTCGCCAGCGCCAGCAGCCACCAGGTCAGCAGCAGGAGGCCGAGAGCCATGGCGATGCCGGTGACCCGGTGGCCGATCGAGAGCGCCATCGTGAAGTACCAGCGGTAGATCTGCAGGTGCGGCGACAACGGCCGCTCGGACCGGGCCATGACGCTCTCCAGGCCGCCCGCCGGGGCGGCATTTCGCAGCTGCACAAGAGCATAGCCCGGGGCAGGGCCGAGTCAACGCTGCCGCCAGCCGCGGACCAGTGACGGTCATTTACCTCTGATGCGACTTTGTGCCCAAATCCGTCATATTGGGCTAAAACCGCGGACACGGGTATGAGGTCGGTGACAGTTCAAGTTTCCAAGACGGGACGCTTGCATCTTCCCGCTGCAGTGCGGCGGGTTCTCGGATTCAAGGGGGCGTCCCAGGTCATGCTGACGATCGATGAGGATGCGCGTCCGGCTGCGGACCCGGGCGCAGGCTCTCGAGCATATCCGCGGCCTCGCCCGTCCGTAGAAGCCGAAGGCCCGGCTCGCATCCGAGGAGCTGATCCTGGAGCGGCGTGCAGAAGCCCGGCGGGAAGAGCAGCGTGGCTGAGGCGTCCTCGATGCCTCGGCTCTGCGCGCCCTGATGCTCGAGGAGCCAGGTGCCGAGCACGTCGAGCCGCATGTGCCGGGCG
>DATAOG010000314.1:0-4079 GCA_036265855.1 Geminicoccaceae bacterium
AGCCGACGACGCGCAGACGCTCGCCCGCGGCAGCGCGCGTCAGGACCGTGTAGAGCCCGTCCTGGGGCGCCAGGCGGTCGCGCACCGCCCCGCTGCGCAGGCTGACGCCGCAGATCCCGAACGGGCCGGGCTGCCGCTCGAGCGCGTCCTCGGTGTAGACCGCCTGATGGGCCCGGTGGAAGGCGCCGAGCCCGAGATGGACGATGCCGACCGGCAACCGGTCCCGGTCGTAGCCCGGCCGCCCGACCGGGCCCGCCGCCTGCCCCACGGTCGCGGGCGACAGCCGGCCCGGCACCGTGGCCCCGGCGACCCGGTCAGCTGGGGAGGCGCTCCCCGGTCTGCTTGTCGAACAGGTGGATCGTGCCGGCGTGCGGCGTGAGGTTGATCTTGTCGCCCGGCCGGAACTTGTGCCGCTCCTTGAACACGACCGCGACCTCCTGGCCGGCGAGCTGGGTGAACACCAGGATCTCGGCGCCGGTCGGCTCGACCACCACGACCTCCGCCGCCAGCCCGTTGACGCCGGAATCGATCAGGTCCAGGTGCTCCGGGCGGATGCCGTAGACGATCTGCTGGCCGTCGCGGCCGCCGGCCTGCGCCGACATCGGCAGCCGGGTGCCGTCGGCCGTGACCGCCGCCGGCGGGCCGCCGTTGCGCTTGATCGTCGCGTCGACGAAGTTCATCGCCGGCGAGCCGATGAAGCCGGCGACGAACAGATTGGCCGGATGGTCGTAGAGCTCGAGCGGCTCGCCGACCTGCTCGACCACGCCGTCGTGCAGCACCACGATCCGGTCGGCCATGGTCATCGCCTCGATCTGATCGTGGGTGACGTAGATCGAGGTCGTCTTGAGCCGCTGATGCAGCTCCTTGATCTCGGTCCGCATCTGCACGCGCAGCTTGGCATCCAGGTTCGAGAGCGGCTCGTCGAACAGGAACACCTGGGGATCGCGCACGATCGCCCGGCCCATCGCGACCCGCTGGCGCTGGCCGCCCGAGAGCTGGCGCGGGTAACGGGCCAGGAAGTCCTGCAGGCCCAGGATCTCGGCCGCCCGGTCGACCCGCCGCTTGATCTCGTCCTTGGGCGCCTTCGCCAGCTTCAGCGAGAACGCCATGTTGTCGTAGACCGTCATGTGCGGGTAGAGCGCGTAATTCTGGAAGACCATCGCGATGTCGCGATCCTTGGGCGGCACGTTGTTGACCACGCGGCCGCCGATCGCGATCTCGCCGTTGCTGATCTCCTCCAGCCCCGCGATCATCCGCAACAGCGTGGACTTGCCGCAGCCCGACGGCCCGACCAGCACGACGAACTCGCCGTCGCTGATCTCGATCTCGACCCCGTAGAGCACCTGGGTCGTGCCGAAGAACTTATCTACCTTGCCGATGTCGACCGCTGCCATCCCGCCGCTCCCAATTCGTGCCTCCGGACGCCACCTTGGCTTGGGCCGATCATGGCGCGTCCGTGCGCATTCAGCAAGCTCTCAGGCGGCGAGCGCCTCGAGCTCGGCGCGCCCGAGGCCCTGGCGCTCGGCCGCCGCCAGAATCTGCTCCCAGGTCGTGGGATCGATCGGCACGCCATCCTTCAGCCGCGCGGCGCGCGCTCGCCGCTCGGGCTCGCCCGGCAGCAGGACCTCGCTGCCCGGAGCGCGCGGCCGCGAGCTCTTGACGAACCCGAGAAAGCGCCGGATCTCGGCCGCGAGACCGGCCTCGGCGTAGGCCTCGGGCGCGATCACGATCGAGAGCATGTTGCTCGCGAAGCGCGGCTCGCCCTCGGGCAGCCGCGAGCAGCCGCCGCCGGTGAAGGCGCCGGCCAGAAGATCGACCATCAGCCAGAGCGCCCCGCCCTTGTGGCCGGTGACGGCACCGCCGAACGGCACGAGATTGCCGGGCGGCTCGGCGTACAGCGCGTTCGGGTCGGTGGTCGGGCGGCCGTCGGCATCCAGCAGGCAGTCGGGCGGGATCGACACGCCCTTGTTGCGCGCGACCCGCACCTTGCCCTCGGCGACCGCCGAGGTCGCGAAGTCGAGTACGACCGGCTCGCCGTCGGCGACCGGGATGCCCATGGCGAGCGGGTTGGTCGTGCCGCGGCCGTCGCGGCCGGCGTGCGGCACGACGCGAAGCGGGATCCCGGTCGCATTGACGAAATGGATCGAGGCCATGCCGGCGGCGGCCGCCATCTCGGCCCAGTCGCCGAGCCGGCCGAGATGGGCCGAGCGCCTGAGCGCCGAGAGCGCGATCCCGTGCCCCCTGGCCTTGTCGATCGCCGCCTGGACCGACTGCGCGCCGACGATCTGGCCATAGCCGCCCTGTCCGTCGAGCACCGTGACGGCATCGGTCTCCGAGACCACGAGCGCGCTTCGATTGGGCACGATCTGGCCGGCCCGGACCTGGTCCACGTATTGCGGCACCCGGATCACGCCATGGGAGTCGTGGCCCGCGAGGTTGGCGCCGACCAGACGCGACGCCACCGCGTCCGCCTCCGCCGCCGCCGAGCCCGCCGCCTCGAGAATGGTCGCCGCCAGACGGCGCAACCGGTCCGCCGCAATCTGCATCAGCTCTCGCCTCCCCTCGCCGTCCGCCGGCCCGGGCGGGCTTGTCGGTTCCGCTCGGTCCAATTAGAGTCTTTACCAACACAGCAGCGTGCTGGCGAGAAGACTCCTTTCGCGGTTTTGGCTTCTGCGCCGGCGGTCAGCTGGACAACCGCATTCAGAAAAAAAGGAGAGGCTTATGGCACTCTGGACTCCGAGCCGGCGCAAGTTTCTGAAGACCACAGCGCTCGCGACCGGCGCGACCCTCGCCGCCCCCTACGTCAAGACCGCGCATTCCGCCGGCAAGGTCAGCCTCGGGCTCTGGGACCACTGGGTGCCCGGCGCCAACGCCGTGATGAAGCAGCTGGCCGAGGACTGGGGCAAGAAGAACAACGTCGAGGTCACCATCGACTTCATCACCTCGGTCGGTGACAAGGACATGGTGACGTCGGCCGCGGAGTCGCGCGCCAAGACCGGCCACGACGTCCTCTCCCACCGGATCTGGCAGGTCGCGGTCTACCAGAACGAGCTGGAGCCGATGGACGACGTCGTCGCCGAGATGGAGAAGAGGTACGGACCCTACACCAAGACCGCCGCCTACCTCGCGCGCTTCGACAACAGCTGGCGCGGCATCGTGGCGCCGACCGGCTCGCACAGCTATCCGATGGTCTCGCGGCTCGACTTCTGGAAACAGCACGCGGGCGTCGACCTCAAGGAGCTGTTCCCGGCCGGCCAGCGCGACCAGGCCAAGGTCGACCAGGAGTGGACCTACGCCAATTTCCTCGAGTGGGCAAAGAAGCTGCACGCGGCCGGCCACGAGTTCGGCAACCCGATCGGCCAGACCAACGACAGCCAGGTCTGGCTCGCGCCGCTGTTTCTGGCCTTCGGCTCGCAGCCGATGAATCCCAATGGCGACATCACGATCGATTCCGACGAGACCCGCGCCGCGATCGAGTACATGCGGCAGCTGACCCAGTACATGCCGCCGGAAGTGTACGCCTGGGACGACGCCGGCAATAATCGTTGGCTGATTTCCGGCCGCGGCTCCTCGATCCAGAATCCGCCGAGCGCCTGGGCGGTCGCGGTCCGCGATGCTCCGGCCGTCGGCTCCCAGTGCTGGCACCACGACGTGCCCTCCGGGCCCAAGGGCCGGTACCGCGGCAGCGTGCCCTGGTTCTGGGGGATCTGGCAGTTCTCCCAGAACAAGTCGGCGGCCAAGGAGCTGATCCTCTATCTGGTCGACAAGCCGCAGTTCGACAAGCTGATCCACGCGGCGCGCGGCTACGACCTGCCCCTGCAGCCGACGTTCTACGACAATCCGGTCTGGGAGAGCGAGGGGCCGCCGCCGGGCACCGAGTACAACTATCCGTTGCGCGGCAATGAGACCCTGATCGTGGCCGGCTACCCGGCGGCGCCGACCGTGGCGGCGCGGATCTATACCGAGGGTCTGCTGCCGGTCATGGTCGCCAAGGTCACCCAGGGCGGCGAGTCGGTGAACGACGCGATCGCCTGGGCGTCGGGCGAGCTGGAAGGTTACCTGCGCGGCTAGGCGAAAGG
>DATAOG010000315.1:0-1782 GCA_036265855.1 Geminicoccaceae bacterium
AGCCGAGCGCGCCGAGCCCCGCGGTGATGTTCAACAGGATGCCGAACTTGATCACCTCGGCCAGCGCCATGCCGAAGGTGCCGGCGGCGTAGATGCCGCCGAAGGCGAACAGCGTGTTGAGCCCGTCGGTGTAGATCATGCGCGCGATCAGGAAGCGGCCGATCGCGCGATAGCGCCTAAGATTGGCAAAGGTCCGCCTGAGCTGGGCGAGCCCCCGGCGCACGGCCTCGGCGGCCGGCAGGCCGGCGCTTTGCCGATCGGGCGTGAACAGGAACAGCGGCAGGCTGAAGACCGCGAGCCATAGAGCCACGAGCGGCCCCGCGATCCGGACGTCCTCCGCCTGGCCATGATCGAGGCCGAAGGGCGGAGGCTCCGCCTCGACGAAGCCGTAAAGCACCAGGATCAGGCAGACGAGGCCGCCGGCGTAGCCCGTGCTCCAGGCCCAGCCCGACAGCCGGCCGATGTACTCGCGGCTGACGATCTCGGGCAGCATCGCGTTGTAGAAGACGCCGGCGATCTCGAAGGCGAGGTTGGTGAGCGCCGCGATCGTCAGCACCATCGGCACGACCTCGGGGCTGGGCCGGCCGTACCAGAGCAGCCCGCAGCCCACGACCGCGATCGCGGTCCAGGCGAACAGCCAGGGCTTGCGCCGGCCGCCGGCATCGGCGATCGCGCCCAGCACCGGGCTGATCAGCGCGATCGCGATCCCGCTCGCCGACATCGCCCAGCCCCACTGCGCCGTGCCCGCGACCTCGTCGGTGGCGATCGCCTTGGTGAAGTAGGTCGCATAGACGAACGTGATGATCACCACCGAGAAGCCGGAGCTCGCCCAGTCGTAGAGGGCCCAGGAAAACTGTCCGAGGCGGGAGGCGCGCGCGCTCATCGCGGCGGTATGCCCGGCGGGCGCGCGCGACACAAGCGCTACGCGCCGAAAAATCGCGCCGGTCGTTGATCCTGCCGCGAGCGCGCTATGATCGCGCGACGACCTCGGCTCAGGGAGGATCGGACCATGACCATGATGCAGGCTCCTGCGGCGGACCCGCAGCTCGGTGCCGCGGAGATCGGCGCGCTCGCGCATCTCTACCGGGGCGAGATGTACCGCAGCAAGATGTGGCGCTCGCGGCTCGACACCACGACCAATTGGGCGGTGGTCACGACCGGGATCGCGATCTCGGCGACCTTCAGCAGCGCGGCGGCATCGCCGCTGCCGATGGTCCTGGTCTCGTTCCTGGTCGGGGTGTTCTTGATCTTCGAAGCCCGGCGCTACCGCTATTTCGACATCTGGCGCACGCGCGTGCGGGTCATGGAGGCCTGCTTCTACGGCCCGCTGCTGCGCGGCCAGGGCGTGCGGATGGACAACGGCTGGGGCGAGGTGCTGGCCGACGATTATGCCGATGTCCATTTCCACATCAGCATCTTCGAGGCGGCCGGCCGGCGGCTGCGGCGCAACTACAGCTGGATCTTCGCGGTCCAGGTCGTGAGCTACTGGGGCAAGGTGGGCATCCACCCGACGCCGATCGCCTCGCTCCAGGAGCTGTGGACGCGGACCGCGGTCGGCCCTCTGCCGGGGCAGACCGTGCTGCTGCTCGGGACGGTCTTCTACCTCGGGCTGCTCGCGCTCGGCGTCGGTACGCTGCCGCGGCAGAAGGCGGTCGGCCGCGTGCATCGGCTGAAGGGGTCGTCCGACCGGATCCGTGAGCTGGCCGCGGCCGGGGGCTTGTGAGACGCGAGGCGTGCGCATTACAGATCGCGCGACGGCGACCGGATCCTGACGCTGACAGT
>DATAOG010000316.1:0-4437 GCA_036265855.1 Geminicoccaceae bacterium
ATAAACCAGGCGCGAGAAAGGCCGGCCGCCGGAAAGCGTGAAGTAGTTGCCCTTGCAGTAATACGCGGTCGGCAACAGGTCGCGCCTGAGCCCCTTGAACCGGGCCGCGAGGTCCGGCGCGTGCAGGCCGGCGCTGTTGACGACGATCCGCGCCTTGAGCGCCATGGGCTGCTCGCCGCCGACCTCAAGCTCGATGCCGTCCTCGGCGACCTTGCCGCGCGCCACCTTGGCGCAGAACGCGAGCATCGCGCCGTGGTCCTCGGCTTCGCCCTGGAAGGCCAGCATCAGCGCGTGGCTGTCGATGATCCCGGTCGAGGGCGAGAGCAGCGCCGCGATGCAGGACACCTCGGGCTCGAGGGCTTCGACCGCGGCCGGCTCCAGCCATTCGAGATCGGTCACGCCGTTCGCCGCAGCCCTGGCGCGGATCTGGTCGAGCGTCGCCTTCTGCTGCTCGGTCGTGGCGACGATCAGCTTGCCGCAGCGCCGGTGCGGCACGCCGTGCTCGGCGCAGTAGGCATAGAGCTTCTGCCTGCCGGCAACGCAGCTGGTCGCCTTCAGCGAGCCCTTGGGATAGTAGATGCCGGCGTGGATCACCTCGCTGTTGCGCGAGCTGGTCTCGGTGCCGATCATGTTCTGGGCCTCGAGCACGATCACCTCGCGCCCGGCCAGCGCCAGTTGGCGCGCCACCGCCAGGCCGACGACGCCCGCCCCGATCACCACGCAGTCGACCCGCTCCATTCCGCGACCCTCGATTGGCTCTGTCCGGCGCTCAGGCGATCAGGGCCTCGACCTCGGCAGCCGGCACGCCGGCCGTGCGCGCCGCCGCCAGGATGTCGGCCCAGCTGCGCTCGTCGACCTCGATGCCCTCGGCGAGACGCTGGCGGCGCCGGCGCTGCTCGGGCTCGCCCGGCACGAGGACCTCGGCGACCCCGGCCAGCGGCCGGGCCGACTTCAAGTAAGAGATCAGCGCGCCGCCTTCGTGCCAGAGCCGCTCGCGGCCGCCGAGTGCGTCCGGGTCGATAACCACCGAGAGCATGTTGTTGACGATGCCGCCGGCCATCGGATGCTCCGGCCGGGTCGTCCAGCCGCCGGTCAGCGCGCCCGCCATGAGCTCGCAGATGATCGCGAGCCCCGATCCCTTGTGCTCGCCCATCGCGACCAGCGCGCCCTTGGGCTCCTGGAACATGACCGCAGCGTTCCGGGTCGGCCGGCCGTCGGCGTCGAGCAGGCTGCCCTCGGGCGCGGGTACGCCGCGGTTGGCCGCGACCCGCGCCTTGCCGACCGCGATCTTGCTGGTCGCCATGTCAAGCACCACCATCGGTCCGTCCCGCCCCGGCAGCGCGGCGCAGAACGGGTTGGTGCTGAGCCGGGCCTCGGCGCTGCCGAATGGAGCGTGGATCGGCGGATGATCGATGCCGTTGACGAAGTGGATCGAGGCGAAGCCGCGGGCTGCGCATTGCTCGGCCCAATGGCCGATCCGGCCGAGGTGGAAGCTGTTGCGGATCGCGAGCACGGCGATGCCGTGCTCATGGGCGCGCGCGGTGCCGAGCTCCATCGCCTCGTGGCCGATCACCTGGCCATAGCCGCGCTGGCCCTCGACCACGAGCACCGCGGCTTGATCGTGGACGAGCTCAGCGTGCCGGTTCGGCACGAGCGCGCCCTTGGCAAGCGACTGCACGTACATCGGCAGGAGCCCGACGCCATGCGAATCGTGGCCGGTCAGGTTGGCCTCGACCAGCTGGTCGGCGACCAGGTCCGCCTCGCGCTCGGCGCTGCCGCCGGCGGTGCAGACGGCGCGGATCAGGGCGTGCAGGGTGTCGCGCGCGAAAATCGGCATGGCTCATCGGGTCCGGCGATTCGCGCCATGATCTACCGGGCTCGTTGCCAGAAAGCAAAGATCGGGGCAATTGCCCTGCAGCGCCGCGACCGTGCGCGTCACGGCGATCGCGGTCCGGTCGTCCTCAGGTCCGCCGCTCGGGCAGCGGATCTTGCCCGGCCGTCGACCCGAAGCTCAGTGCGTGCGCCGGGCCGGGACGACCGGCGGGCGGTCGACCGCGAGGCTCACCTCGGTCGCCGGACCGACCAGCTCCTGGAGCCGCCGCTCGGCGAGCGCGTGGCTTAGAAAGGGCTGGAACTCCGGCCGCCGCCGCAGGTCCGACTCCGCGATCAGCAGGGCGCAGATTTCGGCGCGCTGCGCCGAGGTGAAGAACGTGTCGAGAACCGCCTGGACATGCCTCCAGTAGGCTTCGCTCGCCTGATAGCCGCGCAGCGCATCGGTACCGCCGATCTGCAGCAGAAGGATCGCGTAAGCGCGCGGATCGGTCGCGCCGAGGTGGCGCTTGCCGGCCTGCTCCAGGACGTCGATGATTCTCTGTCCCATGGGCGCTTTCATGGCGTGTTCCTTATCGCTTCGCGCTCTCCCAGGACACCCTCGATCGACCGATGGTAGGTGCGGCCGTGCCGCAGAAAATGTGAACCAGTTCACACCTTCGCTTGCACGAGGCGGTTTTTTTGATCGGCTGCCGGCACACTCGGTCCGGTGCCGAGGTCAAGGCGGCCCAGCGTGCACGAGATATCTTGACAGCTGGTAAATCCCGAGCCGCGCGTGGGCCTCGGCGAGTCTCTGACAGCCAGCGCGCGATGAGCGCTTCGGTTGCGCAACGGGTTAAATAGGATACAATAACTGGCGTTATGGCGAAGCCGAGCTGGACTGCTATCCGCGGTGCCCTGCCGGCGCTCGGTCTGATTCTGCTCGCGGCCTGCGCTGCGCAAGGCAAGCTCGAGGCGCGCCACGCGCGATCCGGCTTCGTGACGCCCGCTCCGGCGGCCGACTTCGCCGGCTACATCGCCCAGGCCAAGGCGCAGATCGCGGCCGCCAACGCCGCGATCGGAACGCCGCTCGAGCCGAAGGTGATCGAGGCGCGGGCGCCGTTCGAGCTGCGGCCGGAGGGCGCCCGGTGCCGACGGGCGGCGGACGGGCGCTATCGGCGGGCGGCGCTGCTGATCCACGGGCTCGGCGACACTCCTTACCAGATGCGCGACCTGGGCGAACGGTTCGCCGCCGCCTGCTACCTGGTGCGCGCGATCCTGTTGCCCGGGCACGGCACGGTACCCGGCGATCTGCTCGGGATCGGCGATTCCGCCTGGATCGAGGCGACGCGGCAAGGTGCTGCGAGCTTCGCGGGCGAGGCGGAGCGGCTGTACCTCGTCGGGTTCGGCGCCGGAGCCGCGCTGGCCCTCGACTACGCCGAAGGCGAAGCGGCGGCGAACGCGCCGCCGCTCGGCGGCCTCGTGCTGCTGGCGCCGGCACTGGCGCGGCCGGGCGGTCCTGGGCTGTTTGCCAACGGCTTCCTCGGCTTCGGCCCGCCGGGCGCCGCCGACGGCTTTGTCCAGCTGTTGCCCGAGGACGACCCGGTCCGCTATCTCTCGATCGCACGCGACGCCAGAACCCAGCTCGGCGCCCTGATCGACGAGCTCGACGCGCGCCGCCACCTGCTCGCGCTGCCCGTGTTCCTGGCGCTCAGCGCCGACGATGCGACCATCGACGCACCCGCCGCGCGCCGCTGGTTCTGCGGCCAGCTGCTCGGACCGCGGGCTCTGGTCTGGTATGCTTCGGGTCCCGGCCCGGCCGACGACTGCCGCTTCGTCCTGCCGCGGGCCAGCGATCGCTGGCCGGGCGTTCTCGACCTTGCGCATAGGGCGCTGCCGATCGCCCCGGACGATCCGCACTACGGGCTGGCCGGCGACTACGTCGACTGCGCCCACTATTATTGGCAGACCGATACGCCGGACTGGCTGATCTGCCAGGATCCGGTCAAGACACCGGCGAACTCGACGGTCCGCTACGGCGAGATCACCCGGCAAAACCTCGCGGCGCACGTGATGCGCCGGCTGACCTTCAATCCCGATTTCGATGCGCTCGCGACCGCGATTCTTGAGTTTTTGGCCGCCCAGCGGCGGTCGAGCCCGCCGGTCCCGAGCCTGAAGCCTGCGGCCTGACCCCGGGGCGTTGATGGTCCGTGCAGGCTTTGTCCGGTAGGATCATCGGTCCGGCCCGGCGGCCGGCGTGGTCAGCGAGGGGCCCTCATGAGCAAAGTCCGCCCGAACGTCACCGTGGTCGAGCACCCCCTGGTCCAGCACAAGCTGACCCTGATGCGCAAGCGCGAGACCACGACCGTGAAGTTCCGCCAGTTGTCGCGCGAGGTCGCGACGCTGCTGGCCTACGAGGTGACCCGCGATCTGCCGATGACGACGACCCCGATCGACACCCCGCTCGCCGAGATGATCGCGCCGACGCTCGCCGGCAAGAAGCTCTGCATGGTCTCGATCCTGCGCGCCGGCGACGGCCTGCTCCAGGGCATGCTCGACCTCGTGCCCTCGGCGCGGGTCGGCCACGTCGGCATCTATCGCGATCCCGAAAGCCTGACCGCGGTCGAA
>DATAOG010000317.1:0-3130 GCA_036265855.1 Geminicoccaceae bacterium
CCCGCGCGATCTGCTCGCGATCAGGATCGGGCTCGCCGCCGCCGGCCGGATCAGAGAGCGGCTCGCGAGCAGCGCCTCGCCGCTGGCGGCGAGCGGCCAGGCGATCGCCGGTCAGGGCGACCTCGTCGCCAGGCTCGAGGCGGCGCTCGCGCCGGACCCGCCGTTCCTCGCCCGCGACGGCGGCTTCATCGCCGCAAGCTTCCACGTCGAGCTCGACCGGCTGCGGACGCTGCGCGACCAGGCGCGCCGGCACATCGCGGCGCTCGAGGCGCGGATCCAGCGCGAGACCGGGATCGGCTCGCTCAAGATCCGGCACAACAACCTGCTCGGCTACTACATCGAGGTGACCGCGACCCACCTGGCCAAGGTGCCGGCGCATTTCGTCCAGCGCCAGAGCATGGCGAACGCGACCCGCTACAGCATCGCCGAGCTGGCCGAACTCGAGAGCCAGATCGCGAGCGCGGCCGAGCGCGCGCTGACGCTCGAGCTCGAGCTGTTCGAGGAGCTCTGCCAGGCGGTGCTGGCGGAGGCGGAGGCGATCGCCAAGACCGCGCAGGCGATCGCGCGGCTGGACGTCGCCGCCGGTCTCGCCGAGCTCGCCTCCGAGCAGCGCCATGTCCGTCCCGAGGTCGACGAGAGCCAGGCCTTCACGGTCCGGGCGGGCCGGCACCCCGTGGTCGAGCAGGCGCTCGCCGCCGAGGCCAGGCCCTTCATCGCCAACGACGCGGATCTGTCCGGAAGCTCGCGCCTGTGGCTCCTGACCGGCCCGAACATGGCCGGTAAGAGCACATTCCTGCGCCAGAACGCGCTGATCGCGGTGCTCGCGCAGATCGGCGCCTTCGTGCCTGCCGAGCACGCCCGGATCGGGGTCGTCGATCGTCTGTTCTCGCGGGTCGGGGCAGCCGACGATCTGGCGCGCGGCCGCTCGACCTTCATGGTCGAGATGGTCGAGACCGCGGCGATCCTGAACCAGGCGACCGACAAGAGCCTCGTGATCCTGGACGAGATCGGCCGCGGCACCGCGACCTTCGACGGCCTCTCGATCGCCTGGGCGGTGGTCGAACACCTGCACGAGGTCAACGGCTGCCGCGGCCTGTTCGCGACCCATTTCCACGAGCTGACGGCGCTCGCCGCCAAGCTCCAGCAGCTGGTCTGCCGGACCATGCGGGTCAAGGAATGGCAGGGCGACGTGGTCTTCCTGCACGAGGTCGCCGACGGCGCCGCCGACCGCTCCTACGGGGTCCACGTCGCCCGGCTTGCGGGGCTGCCGGCGCCGGTGCTGGCGCGCGCCGAGGAGGTCCTGCACCATCTCGAGCAGGGCGAGGCCAAGGGCGCGCCCGCGCGCCTGGCCGAGGACCTGCCGCTGTTCGCGGCCGCGGCCGCCCGCCCGCGCTCGGAGGGCCGGACCGAGCCGGCTGCCGTCGAGCCCGCCGAGCTCGAGACGGCGTTGCGGGCGGTCAACCCCGATGAGCTCACCCCGCGCGACGCGCTGGAGTTGGTCTACCGACTCCGGCGGCTGCTCGACGATGCCCGCAGCCAGTGACGCCCGCGTCCGCGCGGCGGGAATCGAACCGCGCGCCGCGGCGTCAGTGCTCTTGAGCGCACCGGCGCCTGCGCCATATCATCTGGCTGGAGCGGATCCCTCGAGGCAACAACCGTGATCAGATTGTGCTTGCGGCCGCTGCTCGTGATGATGATGGGCGCGTGGCTCGTGGGCTGCGCCTCGCCGACCCCTTACAAGCCGGCCGACGGCGGCTTCGGTTACGCCGATCAGCAGCTCGAGAACAACCGCTATCGCGTCACCTTCGCCGGCAATTCGGTCACGCCGCGCGATACTGTCCAGAACTATCTTTTGTATCGCGCCGCCGAGCTGACCTTGCAGAATCATCACGACTACTTCACGATCGTTCATCAGGACGTCGAGCGCTCGATCGCCTACCAGGGCACCGGTTACGACGGCTTTGGCGGGCCGTGGGGCCGGGGCTGGGGCTGCTGCTGGGGTCCTTCGAACTATTCGGCCTACCCGATCGACAGCTACACCGCCTTCGCCGACGTCGTGATGGGCGACGGCGAAAAGCCGGCCAACAACGTCAACAGTTTCGATGCCCGGGACGTGATGCGGCGACTCGGCCCGACGATCGAGCGCCCGAAGGAGACCACCTCGTGACCCTGACACGGCAGCTTCTTGCGCTTGCGATCCTGCTCGGCGTGGGCGCCTGCACCACCACGCCGACGCCCTATCGCGCCGCGGCCGACGGCGGCGGCTACCGCGACCAGCAGATCGAGTCCGATCGCTACCGGGTCTCGTTCACCGGCAACTCGGCGACCTCGCTCGACCGCGTCCAGGACTACGCCCTCTACCGGGCCGCGGAGCTGACGGCGGCGAACGGCTACGACTACTTCAAGGTCGCGAGCCGGAGCACCGATACCGGCGGCGGGGTCGGCGGGCCTTCGGTCGGCTTCGGGGTCGGGACCGGCGGCGACTCGGGCGGCGTCGGCGTCGGGGTCTCGCAGCTGCTGGGCGGCGGCTATTCGCAGAGCCATACGGTGACGCTCGACATCCTGATGTTCCGCGGCCAGAAGCCGGCGGCCGACCAGAGCGCCTACGACGCCCGCCAGGTGCTCCAGCGCCTGTCGGCGACGGTCCAGACCCCGCCCGCCTGATCATCGGGCTCCCCGGCCCCGCCGGCGATCGCTCGATCTCTCACGCCCGCGCGCCAGGACCCGCGAGCCGCAGGTACATCATCGCGGCGATCAGGGCGTCGTTGAAGGCGTGGTGCTCGGGCAGGTCCGGCAGGTCGAGGTCGGCGCGGATCGCCTGAAACCCGAGATCGACGTGCCTGCCGGGCAGGCGCCGCGTCTTCAGGTCGTAGTAGAGCGAGGAGACCTCGATCCGCCGGTTGGGCAGCGGCACGCCGAGCCTGGGCCGGACGTAGCGGTTGATGACGCCGAGATCGAACTCGAGATAGTAGCCGACCAGCGTCCGCCCGCCGACGAAGTGCAGCAGGCGCTCGATCGCGTCATCCGGCGACAGCCCGCGCGCGACGTCCAGCGTGCGGAGCTGGTGGATCAGGACGCCGGCATCTTTCGGCCGCGCCGCCGGCCGGACCAGCAGGTCCAGCGCGCCGCT
>DATAOG010000318.1:0-6742 GCA_036265855.1 Geminicoccaceae bacterium
CTGGTCGCCTGGGTGCTGGTCCGCAACCGGTTCCCGGCCAAGCGGCTGGTCGACGCGATGGTCGATCTGCCGTTTGCCCTGCCGACCGCGATCGCCGGCATTGCGCTCACCAGCCTTTATGCGCCAAACGGCTGGATCGGCCGGTTTCTGGCGGAACTCGGCGTTCAGGTCGCGTTCACGCCGCTCGGCGTGGTCGTGGCGCTGATCTTCATCGGCCTGCCGTTCGTGACGCGCACCGTCGAGCCGGTGCTGCAGGATCTCGACCGGGAGGTCGAGGAGGCCGCGGCCAGCCTCGGCGCCGGGCGTCTGCAGACGTTCGGTCGGGTGATCCTGCCCGCGATCCTGCCGGCGCTGCTCACCGGCTTTGCGCTCGCGCTCGCACGCGGGATCGGCGAGTATGGCTCGGTGATCTTCATCGCCGGCAACATGCCGGGCATCTCCGAGATCGCGCCGCTGCTGATCGTGATCAGGCTCGAGCAGTACGACTACGCTGGCGCCACCGCGATCGCGGTGGTGATGCTGGTGGCATCGTTTCTGCTTCTGCTCCTGATCAACCTTCTGCAGCGCTGGAGCCGGGCGCGCTACGGCGCCTGATCGGGAGCATCGCGATGGCATCGCTCGCCGCGGCCGCCGCCCCGCCGGTCGCCGCCTCGATCTCGGAGCGCCCGGCCGTGCGCTGGCTGCTGATCGGCGTGGCGCTGGCGTTCCTCGCGCTGTTCCTGCTGCTGCCGCTGGTACTGGTGTTCGCCGAAGCCCTCCGCGAGGGTTGGCAGAGCTATCGGGCGGCGCTGGTCGACCCGGACGCGCTCTCGGCAATCCGGCTGACGCTGCTGGCGGCCGCGATCGCGGTGCCGGCCAATCTGCTGTTCGGCCTTGCCGCCTCCTGGGCGATCGCCAAGTTCGAGTTCCCCGGCAAGAGCCTGCTGATCACGCTGATCGATCTGCCATTCTCGGTCTCGCCGGTGATCGCCGGCGTGATTTACGTCCTGCTGTTCGGGGCGCATGGTTACCTCGGCCCATGGCTGATGGCGCACAAGATCAAGATCATCTTCGCGGTGCCCGGGATCGTGCTCGCCACGATCTTCGTGACCTTGCCCTTCATCGCCCGGGAGCTGATCCCGCTGATGCAGGAGCAGGGCACCGAGGAGGAGGAGGCGGCGCTGTCGCTCGGGGCCGGGGGCTGGCAGACCTTCTGGCGGGTGACGCTGCCGAACGTCAAATGGGGCCTGCTCTACGGCGTGCTGCTGTGCAATGCCCGGGCGATGGGCGAGTTCGGCGCGGTCTCGGTGGTCTCGGGCCGCATCCGCGGCCTGACCGACACGATGCCGCTGCACGTCGAGATCCTTTACAATGAATACAATTTCGTCGCCGCGTTCGCGGTCGCTTCGCTGCTGGCGCTGCTCGCGCTCGTGACGCTCGCTGGCAAGAGCCTGCTCGAATGGCGCTACCGCGCGGAGCTGGCCGCGACGCGGCGATGACGGGAGGTGCAACGAACATGACGATCGAGGCCCGCCAGGTCACAAAACGGTTCAACGGCTTTACAGCGCTCGCCGACGTCAACCTGCGCGTCAGCCCGGGCGAGCTCGTGGCGCTGCTCGGGCCGTCCGGCTCGGGCAAGACCACGTTGCTGCGGATCATCGCCGGTCTCGAGTTCCCGACCGCCGGCGCCGTGCTGTTCGATGGCGAGGACGCCAGCGCCCGCCACGTCGGTGAGCGCCAGGTGGGCTTCGTCTTCCAGCACTATGCGCTGTTCCGCCACATGACCGTGTTCGAGAACGTGGCGTTCGGCCTGCGCGTCAAGCCGCGCGCCCAGCGCCCTTCGGACGCGGCGATCCGCAACAAGGTCCTGGACCTGCTTCATCTCGTCCAGCTGGAATGGCTCGCCGATCGTTATCCGACCCAGCTGTCGGGTGGCCAGCGCCAGCGGGTGGCACTCGCTCGGGCGCTGGCGATCGAGCCCAGGGTCCTGCTGCTCGACGAGCCGTTCGGCGCGCTCGACGCCAAGGTCAGGAAGGAACTGCGTCGCTGGCTGCGACAGCTGCATGACCGCATGGGCCTGACCAGCGTGTTCGTCACCCACGACCAGGAGGAGGCGCTCGAGCTGGCCGACCGGATCGTGGTCATGGACCGGGGGCGGATCGAGCAGACCGGCGCCCCCCAGGAGGTCTACGATCACCCGGCGACCCCGTTCGTTTACGAGTTCCTCGGCCACGTCAATCGCTTCGATTGCTTCCTGCGGGGCGGTGGGGTCGACGTGTGCGGCACCCGGTTCGAGGTCTCAGGCGCCGAAAGCGTCCTCGACGGACCCTCGATCGCCTATGTCCGGCCGCACGATCTCGAGCTCTCGACCTTCGGCGGCGCCGGCGTGCCGGCGATCGTCCGCTACGTCACCGCCGCGGGACCGGTCGCCCACGTCGAGCTGTCGCTCGACGGCCGCGCCGGCGTCATCGAGGCGGAACTTGCCCGCTCCAGGCTGCAGGAGCTCGCATTCAAGGTTGGCGATTCGGTGCAGGTCAGCGCGCGCGCCGCGCGCATCTTTCCGGCGCCTTCGACAGCGGGCCAGGTCTCGGCGATGCCGACCGAGCGCGCACCGATCCCCCGGGCGCTCGCCTCCTGAGTTGACGGGCGGTCGGGCAGCTGGCAATCCCGCGTGCGTCACCCGGTCTCCCGGGAATCGCCGAGGAGCCTCGATGGAGATCCGCCGCGTTCAGGTCGAGGGGCCGGACCGGTCCTACGGACTCAGCTATGCCGACTGGGGCCGCCCGGGAATCGCGCGCACCGTGGTCTGCGCCCACGGCCTCACCCGCAACGGCCGGGATTTCGACCACCTGGCCCAGGTCCTCGCCGGCGACCGGCGCGTGCTCTGCCCGGACGTCGCCGGCCGCGGCCTCAGCGACCCCCTGACCGATCCCCAGGATTACGCGCTCCCGACCTACATCGGCCACTCGGTGCAGCTGCTGCAGAAACTCGGGCTCGCCGAGGTCGATTGGGTCGGGACCTCGATGGGCGGGCTGATCGGCATGGGGATCGCAGCGATGGAGGCGGGCCCGATCCAAAGGCTCGTGCTGAACGACATCGGGCCGTTCCTGCCCAAGGCGGCGCTCGAGCGGATCAACGGCTATCTCGGCCTCGACCTCCGCTTCCCCAGCCTCGAGGCGCTGGAGGCGCATCTGCGCGAGATCCATGCCGGGTTCGGCCCGCTGACCGACGCCGAGTGGCGCCATCTGGCCGAGCACAGCGCCGCGCGCCGCGAGGACGGCCGCTTCGGCCTGAACTACGACCAGCGCCTCAGCCAGCCGATGACCAAGGGGCCGATCGAAGACGTCGACCTCTGGCCGGTCTGGGACCAGATCCGCTGCCCGGTGCTGGTGCTGCGCGGGACCGAGAGCGACCTCCTGCTGGCCGAGACGGCGGCCGAGATGACCAGGCGCGGGCCGAAGGCCGAGGTCATCGAGGTCGACGGCACCGGTCATGCGCCGGCGCTGATGGCGAAAGACCAGATCGAGATCGTGCGGGCCTGGCTAGCCAGCGCGGACTGAGCCGGCCCGGCGCACTCAGGGCCGGTAGGGTTCGAGCAGGCCCAGCAGCCGCTCGGGCAGCGGCACCGCGCGCATGCTCGCCTGATCGGCGTGCACCGAGATCATCTCGGCGGTCGCCCGTGCCTCGGCTTCGCCTTGCGCGAACAGGGCCGGCCTGAAGGTCAGGCTCGAGCGGCCGATCCGGCTAAGCCGGATCTCGACCTCGAAGGCCTCATCGAACCGGAGCGGCCGGCGGTACTCCAAAACCGCCCGGACGATGTTGAAATCGGTGCCGGTGGTCTTCCGGACCTCGGTGTAATCATAGGGCAGCGAGCGGAAGAACTCGTGGATCGCGACATCGCAGTAGGTCGCGTAGTGCGCGAAGTAGACCAGGCCCTGGCAGTCGACCTCCGAATAGCGGACCCGGAAGGGGTGGCGAAAGGGCGGACGGGGTTCGATCATCGGCGCTAGGCCTTTGGCGCTCCGGCATTGCTCGCGACCGCCAGCTATGCGACAGGAGGGCTGGGGCGGCAAGAACGTGATCGGGGCGAACCATGGCGAGCAATGCGGAGATCGGCCTGATCGGGCTCGGCGTCATGGGCCAGAACCTGGCGCTGAACATGGCCGAGCAGGGCCACCCGGTCGCCGTCTACAACCGGACGCGCGCCCGCGCCGAGGCGTTCGCCGCGACCGAAGAGGCCAGGCGCTTGCCGGTCCAGGCCTGCTTGACGCTCGAGGGCCTGGTGCGCGCGATCCGGCGGCCGCGCGCGATCGTGCTGATGGTCAAGGCGGGCGAGCCGACCGACGCCCAGATCGCCGAGCTCGCGCCCTTGCTCGAGCCGGACGACGTGATCATCGACGGCGGCAACGCCCGCTACCAGGACACGATCCGGCGCGAGCGGGACCTGCGCGCGCGGGGCCTGATGTTCCTCGGCACCGGCATCTCCGGCGGCGAGGAGGGCGCCCGGCACGGCCCCTCGATCATGGTCGGCGGCGATCCGGCTGCCTTCGCGCGGGTGCGGGCGATCTTCGAGAGCATCGCCGCGAAGGTCGAGGGCGTGCCGTGTTGCGCCCATCTCGGCCCCGATGGCGCCGGGCACTTCGTCAAGATGCTGCACAACGGCATCGAATACGCCGACATGCAGCTGATCGCCGAGACGTTCTCGCTGATGAGGGACGGCCTCGGTCTCGATTATCCCGCGATGCAGGCGGCGTTCGCCGAGTGGAACCGCGGCGAGCTCGATTCCTATCTGATCGCGATCACCGCCGACATTCTCGGCAAGACCGACCCCGAGACCGGGCAGCCGATGGTCGAGGTGATCCTCGACCGGGCGGGGCAGAAGGGGACCGGCGGCTGGGCGGTGACGGCCGCGCTCGAGCTCGGCGTGCCGGCGCCGACCATCGCCGAGGCGGTCGCCGCGCGCTCGCTCTCGGCGCTGAAGCCCGAGCGGGTCGAGGCAGCCGCGCGGCTCGCAGGGCCCACCGCCGGCGGCAAGCCCGAGCTGCCGCTGGACCAGCTGCAAGATGCCCTGCTCGCGGCCAAGCTCTGCGCGTATGCCCAGGGCTTCGCGGTGATGGCCGGGGCGGCCGAGGCGCACGGCTGGCCGCTCGACTTCGGCACGATCGCGACGATCTGGCGGGGCGGCTGCATCATCCGGGCGCGCTTCCTGAACCGGATCCGGCAGGCCTACGAGCGTGACCGGGTGCTGAGGAACCTGCTGCTCGATCCCTGGTTTGCGGCCCTCATCGGCAAGGCCCAGACCGGACTGCGCGGCGTGGTCGCGGTCGCCGCCCGCCATGGGCTCGCGGCCCCGGCGCTGGGCTCGGCGCTCGCCTATTTCGACGGCTACCGCTCGGCCCGGCTGCCGGCGAGCCTGATCCAGGCCCAGCGCGACTATTTCGGCGCACATACCTACGAGCGAGTCGATCGGCCGGGCAGCGTTCACACCGACTGGGCCCGCCTCTGATCCGCCGCCATGGTGATCGTGCTGATGGGGGTCAGCGGCAGCGGCAAGACCACGGTCGGCCAACGGCTCGCACGGGCGCTCGGCGCCGAGTTCGCCGAGGGTGACAGCTATCATCCGCCGGCCAACGTCGAGAAGATGCGCCGCGGCATCCCGCTCGACGACGCCGACCGCGAGCCCTGGCTCGAGCGGCTGCGCGCCGAGATCGGCGGCTGGCTCGAGGCCGGGCGAAAGGTCGTGCTCGCCTGCTCGGCGCTCAAGCAGCGCTACCGCGACGTCCTGAAGGCCGGCCGGCCGGGCGTCCGCTTCGTCTATCTTTGCGGCAGCGAGGACCTGATCCGCGACCGCCTGAAGCGCCGGCGCGGCCATTACATGCCGGCGAGCCTGCTCGCGAGCCAGTTCGCCGCGCTTGAGGAGCCCGGGGACGCGATCACCGTCGACATCGGCCGGCCCCCTGACGAGATCGTGACGAGCATACTGGCCGGGTTGGGCGTTCGCTAAGCGAGGCTGGCCAGAGCGAGCTTCAGCGCAGCATCGACGGTTGCGAGCCGGATCGCGGCGCGGTCGCCGGTCAGCAGGTGGCGCTCGTGACGGGTGCCTTGGAGCCGGGAGGCGACCGCGATGTGGACGAGGCCGACGGGCTTGGTCGGGGTGGCGCCGCCGGGGCCGGCGATCCCTGTGGTCGCGATCGCGAGGCTGGCGCCCGCGCGCGCGAGCGCGCCTTCGGCCATGGCTTTGGCGACCTCCTCGCTGACCGCGCCGACCCGCTCGAGCAGCGCCACCGGGACCCCGAGCACCTCCGCCTTGGCGTCATTGTCGTAGGTCACGTAGCCGCGCTCGACCACGTTGGAGGAGCCCGGAATTTCGGTCAGGCACGCGATCACCAGGCCGCCCGTGCAGGATTCGGCGGTCGCGAGGCGAAGCTTGCGCTTCTCGCAGGCGGCGAGCAGTTCGCGCGCGAGATCGACGCTTCGGGGTGGGAACAGCATCAGGGCAGCCAGCGCGCGATCAGCCAAAGGGCTGCGCCAGCATAGAGGGCCGCGGCAAGGTCGTCGACCATCACCCCGAGCGCGCCGCCGACCCGGCGGTCGAGCCAGTTTGCCGGCCAGGGCTTGAGGACGTCGGCGATCCGGAACAGGAGGAAACCGAGCAGATACGCGAGCGGGTTCAAGGGCGCGACGCAAAGCGTCAGCCACTGCGCGGCGACCTCGTCGATCACGACCGCGCCCGGGTCGTGCACGCCGACCGCCTGCATGTAGC
>DATAOG010000319.1:0-5832 GCA_036265855.1 Geminicoccaceae bacterium
GCCTGCGGAGCATGGCCGCGCGCCAGCCCGGGTCGGTCGCGATCGTACCGCCCGTCGGCAGCACGACGCCCTCTCCGACCACAAGATCGCCCGGGCGCAGGACCGGCGCCAGCCCGACCGCAAGGCCGAAGCTGACCAGACCGTCGATCCCTTGGCGCGAAGCTGCTCGGCCCCGGTCCGCGCCCGGAGCGCGCTGCCGCCGCTGACATAGGTGACAATCCCGTCCTCCGGCGCGGGGCCGAGGCAGCCGGCCTCGGCCTGCAGGCCCATGACCACGCCGAGCCGGATCACGACGCCCGCAGCCAAGCCTTGCCCGTCCCGCCGGTCAAGGCCCGGGCGGCGGCGTGTTGGCCTGAGCGCACCGCGCCCTCGATCGTCGCGGGCAGGCCGGTCGCGGTCCAATCGCCGGCGAGGTGGAGGTTCACCCAGGGCGTCCCGGGGCCGGGCCGGCTCGCGACCGCGGCCGGCGTCTGGGCGAACGTCGCGCGCCGCTCCTTGACGATCCGCACCGGCGGCCGCGGTTGCGCCGGCAGGTCCAGGGCCTGCGCGACGTCAGCCCAGAACCGCGCGGCAATCGCCTCGCTCGGCTGATCGGCGAGCGCGTCGGCGGCGCTGACGGTGATGCTGACGAGCTCGTCGCGGACGAACAGCCATTCCGCGGTGCCGCCGATCAGCCCGAGCAGCGGCGAGCCGCCGGGCAGACGGGCCGGTCGGACCAGACGGAAATGGCCATTGACGATCGCGTGGCTGCTCTCGGGCACCACGAGCTCCGGCAGCAGCGCGCCGGCCTGGCCGGGTGGCACCGCCAGGATGACCTCGTCTTCGGGCCCGATCCCGACCTGGCGCTGGCCGAAGTCGAGGAGATCGGCGCGCCCGTCCAGGCGCGTGATCGCCCGCAGGCGATGGCCGAACGCGACCGTGACGCCGGCCTCGGCGAGCCGCCGGAGCGCCGGATCGATCAGGCTCGCGGCCAGGCTCGTGCGGGCGATCAGCGGCCGGCACCCGGCGCCGCCGCGCGCGAAGCTCTCGCGCAGCGCCGCCCAGAGCAGCCGGGCCGAGCCCTGCTCGGGCGGCGTATTGAGCACGGCGCGCGCGAGCGGCTCCCAGAACCGGCGCCAGAGCGGGCCGTCGACGCCGAGGCAGTCGGCGACCGTCTGCTCCGGTCCGGCGCAGGCCAGGCGCCAGGCGCCGAGGTAGTCGCGCAGGCGGGTGCCGGGCACGCGCCGCCCCGGCACCGCGGGCCAGAGCGGGACCAGGCCGCGGTTCGGGCGAACCGCCCAGCGCTCGCCGCTCGAGAGATCGAGGAACGGAAAGCACGACTCGGGCGGGCCGGTCAGCTCGTCGCCGGCGCCGATCGCATCAAGATACCCGAGCGTGGCCCGGTTGCCGCTCAGCAGCAGATGATTGCCGTTGTCGATCACCCGCCCGAGGCCGCGCTCGAAATACGACCGGCAACGGCCGCCGGCCTGCTGGGCGGCCTCGTACAGCGCCACCGTGTGGCCTTGGTCCACGAGCCGAATCGCCGCAGCGAGGCCCGCGAGCCCGGCCCCGACCACGTGGATCGTCGCCATCCGGCTCAGATCAGCCCGTAGCGCAGCGCCAGCCACAGGCGCTCGGGCTTGGCCAGGCGCACCGGCTGGTCGAGCCGCTGCCAGCCGCGCGCGACCAGCCGTTCCAGCGTGCGCCGGTAGACCTGCATCATGACCAGCGCCGGCCGCATTCGGCGGCGATCGCTGCCGGCGAAGCGGCGATCCGCCTCCTCGAAGCGCGCGCGGGCGCGTTCGGCGAGCCCGGCGCAGACCGCGGGCAGGGCAGCGTGGTCGAGCACCCGCTCCGGGTCGCGCTCGGTGATCCGATGGCGATCGAGCAGCTCGCGCGGCAGATACAGCCGGCCGAGGGCGGCATCCTCGACCAGATCGCGCAGAATGTTGGTCAGCTGCAGCGCCTCGCCGAGCGCGAGCGCGCCCCGCTCCGGGTCGGGCCCGAGAGCGCCGAAGACCCGCACCGAAAGCAGCCCGACCGCGCCCGCGACGCAGCGGCAATAACGCTCCAGCTCAGCCAGCGGCGGTGCCCGCATGTGCTCGCCGGCGTCCATCTCCATGCCGTCGATCATCGCCTCGAACTCGGCTCTCGGCAGATCGAAGCGGCCGATCGGATCGACCAGCGCCTGCGTGGTCGGCCAGCTTGCCCGGCCAGCGAACAGCGCCTCGACCTCGTGCCGCCAGGCGGCGAGCTCGGCGAGCTTGGCGGCGGGCGGCAGAGAGCCGTCGGCGATGTCGTCGACCTCCCGGCAGAAGGCGTAGATCGCGTACATCGCGTCGCGCTTGGCGCGCGGCAGCAGGCGCATGCCCCAATAGAAAGACGTGCCCGAGGCCGCAACCACCGCCTGAGCATGGGCGCGCCCGGTCGCGGCGTCGAACGCAGCCGGAGCTTCGTCGATCTGGCGCAATCCGGTCACCTCGGGATCACACCCTCGGCGCCCGCGACGGCGCGGCGGCGCCGCAGCCGCGGCAGGCCGGCAAGGCCCTGCAGGGCGCAGTGGAGGAACGCCGGGCGACCGAGCTCGACCCGCTCGGCGAGCGGGTCCCGCCGGCGCAACTCGAGCGCGAGCCGCCGGGCGATCGCCAGGATCACCGCCGATTCGGCCGCAAGCCGGCGGCTCGCCAGCGCACGCGGCAGATCGGCAGCGTCTGCCAGCAGCTGATCGACGCCGGCCAGCGTGTCGTCGAGCACCTGGCGGAGCGCCGGGCTCGAGCGCGGCTGATCCAGCGCCTCGACGCCGATCCCGGCGGCCGCAAAGCGGTCGAGCGGCAGATAGACACGATCGAGATTGCGATAGTCGGCCTGGCAGTCCTGGAGATGGTTCAGTAGCTGCAGCCCATCGCACAAGGGATCGGAGAAGGCATAGAGCGCCCTCGACTCGCCGTGGAGATCGAGCAGCTGGCGCCCGACCGGCCGCGCCGACAGCGCGCAGTAGCCGAGCAGGTCAGTCCAGTCGCGGTAGCGGAGCTTGGTCGCGTCGTGGGTGAACGCCTCCAGCAGGTCGAGCGCGTGCCGAGGGCTGACCCCGGTCGCGTCAAGGCTCGCCCGCAGCTTTGCCGCCTTCGGCAGGGCCGCAGCATCTTCGTCCGTGCCGGTCAGCGCCTGCGCGAACCGCCGGAGGCGCGAGATCTTGTCGTCGGGCGCGAGCTCCGGGTTGTCGGCGATATCGTCGGCGGCCCGGACGAAGGCATAGAACGCCTGGACGTGCGGCCGCAACGCCGCCGGCAGCAGCCAGGAGCCGACCGGAAAGTTCTCGTCCCGGGCGCTCTTGCCGGACGGCGTCTCGATAGCCGTCGGTGACGTGTGACGCACTCTGCTTGCCATGGCCACCAGTCGATTGCCGCCCCAGCGTAGCGAAATCGGATGAGCGATGCCACCTTGAGGGGCGACGCGGGACAGCGCATCGCTCGACCGCGTACGCCGTCGACGCGCCGGAGCCCGCGGATCGGAGCGGTCGGGAGTGGGGCGCTGCTGCTCAGCGTGCGCCGCTGATGATCGGCAGGATCGCGCGCCGGCTAATACAGCTTGAGGTCGAGCAGCGGAATTTCCGAGTACAGGAAATCGACCTCGGGCGCCGCCAGACCGACGGATCGGAAGAACCTCGGCGCGCCGATCGGCTCGATCTCGGCCGCGACCGCGAAGCCAGCCAGGAATCTGGCATCGACCGCGAGCACGCTCGCGCCCGGCGCGAGCACGAGGTCCGCGAACGCCTGCGCATGACGGGCGAGCACCGCCGGCCCGCCGAGATGCAGGACCTCGTGATAGGCGACGTCGTCGCCCTTGCGCTTGACCGACAGCACCACCAGGCAGTTGCCCTCGGGCGCGCGCAGCAGATGCGGCTGGATCGGCAGCTCGCGATGGTCCTGGAGGATCCGCTGCTCGACATCGGAGAGCTCGGGCAGCACCGCCTCGAAGCCGGAGATCACCTCGACCCCGGGCGCATCGCCGCGCCGGCGCCAGAGAAGCCGGCGCTCGTCGAGCACCGCGAGCCTGACCTTGGCCATCAGGCGGAGCGCCGGCGGATTGCTGCTGAATGTCGTGTAGGTGACGCAAGGGTCGCGGGTCGCGAGCTCGAGCATCGCCAGCCCGAGCCCTCGCCCGCGCAGGGATCGCGCGATGTACCACGAGCTGAGATTGGCGGTCCGCACCTTGCGTCCGCCGATCCGTCGCTCGGCATGGATGATCCCGAGATAGCCAGCAATGGCGCCGTTCTCGACCACCACCACGCCGCGGTCCGGCTTGTCCTCGAGCCAGCCGTAGTCGAACAGGCGGCGCCAGCGCTCGAGGCTGATCCTGGTGCTCATGTTTTGGTGCAGAAAGGCAACGACCGGCTCGCGATCGTCGGGCCCGGCGAGCCGCAGCTCGGTCATCGCCCGAATGCCTCCGGCGCGCTCAGCCAGCGTGCCGCCGGATGGGCTTTGGTTAGGCGCAGGACCTCGGCGACGAAGTCCCAGGCCCGAGGGTCGAGGGCCAGATGATGACTTACGAGCCCGGTCGGCTCCCGCGGATCGACGATGCCTTTTCGCCGCGCCGCGAGATGACCCGTGAGATCGTCGAGCGTCCGCGCGGTGCCGGCGAACCGGCCACGCTCCTTCCACCTGACCGGGTCGCAGTGGACATTGACCTGGATCAGCCCTGGCGCTGGTTCGGCGCATACGCGCGCGCCGAAGGTCGAAACGCCGATGAAGCCGAGCGCCGGCAGGGCCTGCGTGACCCGGGCCGAGATCCGGTTCCAGGGCGGCACCACGACCGGCAGGAACCTGGCGCCGAAAGCCTCGGCAAGGCGCCGGTGACCCGCGTTCAGCTCGTCTTGCACCCGGCTCAGCGGACGATGATCGCCGAGCTCCCAGGCACCCTCGCCAGCACCTGCGTGATTGATGTGTCGCCAGCCGTGCTGCAGCACCGCGATCCCGTGGCACCCGGCGAGGCGTGGCGGGAGATCGGGAGTCAGCCGGCCCGGGATCACGGCAAGCGCGAGCGGTGCGCCCGTCCCGGCGCTCAGAGCGAGCAGGCGGTCCAGCTCTGGCGTCGCCGCGGCGGCATCGTCGTCGCGCCACCAGAGCGTGGCAGCGGCATCCGTCTCCGCCCAGAGATTCAGCTCCCCGGCGAGCGCCGCCCAGGCGTTCCCGGCGAACGGCTCAGGCGCCAAGACCGCTCTCGCCGACGACCCCGCGATAGATCGTGACGGCGGTCATCAGATCCAGATGCGCGCCGCCGCCGTTCTTGTAGACGGTGATGTCATCGGCCGCTCGCTGCCAAGCGAAGCCGGCGGCGAGCTCGTAGAGATCGGCCAGCACGTCCTCGGCTCGGATCACGCCGCGCTCGATCGGGATCATCAGTTCCCCGATGTGCGCAAGCGTGGTCTCGCGGGCATCGACGAACAGCCGGCCGCGTCGCATCATCTCGTCGTCGGCCTCGCGCATCGCGGCCGTGAACGCGCCGACGAGATCGACATGAGTTCCGGGCCGAAGCCATTTTCCCCGAACGACCGGCGCCTCGCTCCGAGTGGCGACGCTGACGATGTCAGCGTTCTTGACCGCGGCGGGCAGGTCAGTGGCGATCTCGACCTCGAGTCCCTCGGCCCGAAGCTCGCTCGCGAGTGCCTGGGCGCGCCCAGGCGTCCGGTTCCAAACTGCGACCCGCTCGACGCCGGGGCGAACGCTCTGGTGGGCCCGGATAAGCGGCTTCGCCATGGCACCGGCGCCGACCATCAGCAGGCTTCGCGCGTCCGGGCGGGAGAGGCGGCGCGAGCCCAGCGCGGAATCCGCGGCGGTCTTCCAGGCGGTGATC